>NZ_NKRG01000006.1 GCF_003351105.1 Thermosipho africanus Ob7 | reverse complement strand
ACATTTTTTGGAATTTTTTAACGTTTTTATAATTTTCATAATAAGTTCACTTTTTAATTTCCACTTATTTAGAATGTTAACATAAACTATATATTGTATATTTTGCTTTTATGATATACAATATATTGTGGTCATAAATAAATTTTATTCGATTCTTCTATTGGGGGGTATTTTATGTTCGTTAAATTCAGTTACTCTGAAGATTTTGATTTGCTATTTAAAAAACTAGAGGAAAAATATGGTCCTGAAATTTTTGAATTAGAAGGTTTTGGTAAAAATCTTGATATTGATTATTTTAATAAGAAGTTTTTTGCTAACGAAAAAATAGGTGATTTATCAATTGACACTAATGCTAATGTTCGCTCTAAGCATATTGGAACTTACTTTGCTGAAGTAAATAAACCATTTACAAAATTAAATTCCATTTATGTTATCTGGAAAAAAATGAAAAAACTATATGGAAAAGAAGATGCAGGCAAATTTTTAGAAGCACAAATCAACGGAGCAATTTATTTACATGATGCACATCATGCAGCATTTATGCCATATTGTTTTGCCTATACTCTCCAACCAATAGTGGAGAAAGGTTTACCCTTTATCGACACAATTCAATCAATACCAGCGCAACATTTATCTACTTTCATTCAACATGTAATTCAATTTGTAATGTTTGCTTCTAATCAATCAAGTGGAGCAGTTGGACTTCCTGACTTTTTTGTATGGATGTGGTATTACGTAAAAAAAGACTTAGAAGAAGGCATTATACCAAAAGATAAACTTGACTGGTATATTGAACAACATTTCCAAATTCTAACTTATTCATTTAATCAACCAATTAGAACACACCAATCACCATATACAAACTTTACATATTTAGACAGAAATTACATCAAAGCAATATTTAAAGGAGAAAAATATCCAGATGGCTCACCTATTGTAGATGAACTAGAGAACATAATTAAATTGCAAAAACACTATTGGGAATGGGTTGTAAAAGAAAGAGAAAGGCAGATGTTTACATTTCCTGTTCTTACAGCTTCACTTCTCTATAAAGATGGAAAGTTTGTCGATGAAGACAGTGCAAGGTTTATTAACAAAATTAATTTAAAATGGCAAGATACAAACTGGTATATCTCCGATTCAATCGATGCCGTTGCATCATGTTGTAGGCTTACAAGCTCTACTAAAGAAATCAAACTCTCACTTTCAGCGAATCCTGAAGATACCAAATTAAAAGGCATGGCAAACTCCATTGGAGGTTCAGACCTTAATATAGGTTCATTTAAGGTAGTAACTATAAACCTTCCAAGAATTGCTCTTGAAGCAAATGGAAATAAAGATAAATTCTTTGAAATTCTGAATGAAAGGGTAGATCTAGTACAAAAAATCCTTCATACAGTAAGAACTATTATCCAAGAAAGAATTGAACAAGGTGTATTGCCACTATACAAGATAGGTCTTATGAAACTTGAAAGACAATACGGAACAATTGGAATTACGGGAGTATGGGAATCAGCAGATTTTATGGGACTTACCGAACTTTCTGCAGAAGGCTTAAAATATTCAAAAGATGGAGAAATGTTTGTATCTCAGACTCTTGACTTTATTAAGTCTAAAGCCGAGCAAGGATTTAAAAAATATGGTTTTACATTTAATATTGAACAAGTTCCTGCAGAAAAAGCAGCAGTTACTCTTGCAAAAAAAGATGCTATCATATTTGGGAAAGAAAGGCAACCATATGAACTTTATTCAAATCAATGGGTACCACTAACAGCTGAAACTGATATGATGAATAGAATAAAATACTCAGGAAAATTTGACAAAAAGGTATCAGGTGGAGCTATATTACACATTAACATAGGTGCACCTTTTAAATCCGAAGAAGACTCATGGAAGATGGTAAATCTTATAGCTAAAAAAGGTGTTATGTACTTTGCATTTAACCAAAAAATTTCAGTTTGCAATGAAGGTCATGCATTTATCGGAAAAAGATGCCCAATATGCGGAAAAGAAAAAGCAGAAGAATACATTAGAATAGTAGGTTACCTCGTGCCAATTAATTCCTTTAATAAAACGAGAAGAAACTATGAATACTCAAAAAGGAAATTCTATTCACTGGAGGTAATGTAATATGACTGTTTATGTAAATAGAATTTTCTTTTCAACAAATGATCATCCAAAATTATTAGGCCTCTCTATTTATTTTCAAGGCTGTGATAGGTCTCCAAAATGTTTGTTTTGTCACAACAAAGAAACTTGGGAACCTTATAAAGGATTTAAATACGATTTAGAAGACCTTATACAAATTTTAAAAGATAAAATAAATTATGCTCTTGAATCATATGACAAAATAGCTGTGGTATATTTAGGTGGTGAACCCCTTGCTCCATATAACAGAGATGCAGTTTTTCAAATTTCAAAAGAATTAAAAGAAGAATTTTCAGAAAAAATTGTAAATACCCTTTATTCCTGGAGAACATTAGAGGAAATAGAAAAACAAAATTTAGAAAATTACATTGAATATATGGATGAATTAGTTTTAGGGCCATATGATCATACGCAAAGAAACGTTGACGAAAAAGGCAATGTTTTGTTTCCAGCATCAAAAAATCAAAAATATATTAAGTTTAATAAAGTACTAAGTAAATAAGAAGAGGAGGAAGCATTATGTATGAAGACATTATAAAACGCTGGCTAGATGTTGAACCTTCAAAAAACGCCTACAAAATACTTTCAGAAAGGTACTTTATAAAAGATATCAGCGGAAACTTTTTAGAAAACAAGTGGGAAGACGTATGTAGAAGAGTTGCCAGAGTAGTTGCAACATCGGAACTTGTCAACAACCCACAAGTAAAGAAAATGGATGATGCAAAGAAATTAGAGATTATAAAGGAAACAGAAGAAACATTCTTTAAAATGCTAAAAGCAAGAATATTTATTCCAAATAGTCCTACTCTATTCAACGCTGGTATGGGTGTAAGGCATGAACTTCTCTGGAAACCTATTGAAAATATGACACTTTCTGATTATCAAGAAATATACAATACCAGAAATCACCTGCATATGTTATCTGCCTGTTTTGTAGTTCCAGTTGATGACAGCATCAATGGAATATTTGAGGCAGTAAAAGAATATGCGTTAATTACAAAAGCAGGTGGAGGAATTGGATCTAACTTTTCAAGTTTAAGACCAAAGGGAAGTTTTGTGGCTGGAACCCACGGTCAAGCTTCTGGCCCTGTATCATTTATGCACGTTTTTAATTCCGCAATTGGAGTTGTAGAACAAGGATATAAAAGACGTGGCGCATTAATGGGAATATTAAATATAAACCATCCTGATATTGAAGAATTTATAACCGCCAAAGAAAACAATGACGGAGAAAAAGTGCTAAAATATTTCAATATTTCCGTAGGAATCCCATTTGACAAAAAGGAACTTTTAAGATTATACGAAGAAGATGGTGAAATAGAACTTTCACATCCAAAGTTTACAGAAAAAAGATATATAAAAGCAAGAGATATAATTAAACAAATAGCAGAGAATGCATGGAAAACAGGCGATCCAGGTCTTGCATTTCTCCATGAAATGAATAAATATTATCCATTATATCCAGAAATGAAAATAATCTCAACCAACCCATGTGGTGAAATAGGCCTTGCACCATATGAAGCATGTAATCTTGGTTCAATTGATGTTGCTAAATTTGTTACAGACGATGGACAAGTTGACTGGGATGCACTTGAAGATACTGTAAGGCTTGCTGTAAGATTCCTAGACAACGTAATCGATGTTAATGTCTTTCCTCTTGAAAAAATTACAAACGCAGTTAGAAACAGTAGAAGACTAGGCTTAGGTATAATGGGATTTGCTGATCTTTTATACAAACTTGATATCCCATACAATTCTGAAGAGGGAAGACAATTTGCAGCTGATCTTATGGGGTTCATGGCGTTACATGGACATGATGAATCAAACAAACTAGGAAGAGAAAAAGGAAGCTTCCCATTGTTTGAAAAAAGTAAATTCTTTAAAGAAGAAGAATTTGTCCCATTTGCTATGGGAATGAGCAAATACGATGAAGATATCAAAAAAGTAATGAGAGAGTCTAAAAAAGGAAAAAGAAATGTAGCAGTATTAACTATTGCACCAACAGGCTCTATATCTAACATAGCAGATACAAGTAGCGGTCTTGAGCCAAATTTCTTACTAGCTTATGTTAGATACATGAACAAACACGATGGCACAAAAGAATCACTCTTTTATGTAAACAAAGTTTTAGAAAAAAAGCTTGATCCAAAAATTCTTGAAAAAATTAAAGAAAAATTAATAGAAAAAGGTTCATTGCAAAATTTAGATGTACCAGAAGAAATTAAAAAAGTCTTTGTAACTGCAATGGATATTTCTCCAATGGATCACTTACTCATGCAAGATGCTTTCCAAAGATATGTTGACAATAATATCTCTAAAACTATTAATATGCCAAATAGTGCTACAAAGGAAGATGTTTTAAATATCTATCTTGAAGCATTAAAACTTAATGTAAGAGGGCTGACAATATATAGAGATGGCTCACTGCAAACTCAAGTTTTAACTTCTGCAAAGCACGTTAAAACTAAGGACGCTCCAAAAGTTCAATTTTTCCTCTTAGATGAAAAACATAAACTAAGGCCAAGACCAAGAAAGAGTACATTAAGAAGCGTTACAAGAAAATATAAATCAAACGAAAATACAACTTACATTACCGTATCTTTTGATGACAACGGAGAAGCAGTCGAAATATTCCTTTCAAACGGCACTGAACTTGCAGAATCTATCGGAAGATTATCCTCAATAGCTCTAAGAGCAGGTGTATCAATAGAAGAAATTTTAGAACAGCTTCAAAAGGTCAACGGTGAATATACAAGAGGCCTTGCTGAAGAAATCAAAAAAGCAATAGATGATTTTATAGAGCTATGGGGTAACTCAGAAATTGAAAGTGACGAAGCATTTGTAATAGATGGAACCGTTAAAACAGCAGAAGAAGTAGAAAAATTTGTAATGGCAAATGATCTTGAATGGAGTGAAGGCTACTATGTAGATGAAAATGGAAATGTATATTGTCCTTCTTGTCTTTCAAAAAATAGTATAATAAAGCAGGAAGGGTGTATGAGTTGTAAAAAATGTGGATGGAGTAAATGTAGTTAAAAAAAAGGCGCGCATTGCGCCTTTTTTATATATTTAAAAAATTTTCAACTTCTTTTCTTGAAGGAATAGAATTTTGTGCACCTTTTTTAGTAACTGACAAAGCAGCTGCCGCCGAGGCAAATTCCAATGATTTTCTTATATCAAGATTTTCATGCAAAGCTACAACAAATGCTCCGTTAAATACATCTCCCGCTGCCGTTGTATCAACAGCCTTAACTTTAAAAGATGGAATTTCTATCCTTTTATCACCTTCAAAATAAATTACTCCCTTGCTTCCAAGTTTTACAATGAGTTTTTTTACTCCTAAGCTTTTAAGTTTAAAATAACTATCTTCATACGAGACAAATTTTCCAAAGAACTTTTCTGTTAAAAGTTTTATTTCTTCTTCATTCGGTGTCAAAAAATCAACAAATTGAAAAATTTCCTTTTCAATTCCACTTACTGGAGCAGGGTCAAAAATAACAATCTTTCCATTTTCACTAAAAAGCCTGGCAGCATATAAAGTTGACTCAAATGGAATCTCATTTTGGAGTAAAATGTAATCAGCTTCTAAAAGTTTTGCTTCATGCTTTCTTACAATTTCTTTAGTTAAGTTACTATTTGCTCCAGGATATATTACTATTCTATTTTCGCCTTTTCTTGTAACTTCAATAAAAGCTAAGCCATTATTATCATCAACTACCACATATCCTTCTATGTTTAATTTGTCGTATTGATCTTTTAAAGCTCTTCCATATGAGTCATTACCAATACAGGTTAAAAAATAAACATTAGAATTTTTCTTAGAAAGTTTTGCTATACTAACTGCCTGGTTAAAACCTTTACCCCCAGGAAAAAACTCTAATTTTTGAGCTCTTTGAGTTTCACCAGGTAAAGTAAATCTCTCAACTGTTAAAACAACATCCATATTCGAACTTCCAACTACTGCAATCATTTTTTCAACTCCTTGTTTACTTTTTTAATTTAATAACAAAAAAAGAGGCATTAGCCTCCTTTTTTGGCGTGCCCGGGGAGATTCGAACTCCCAACCTTCAGATCCGCAGTCTGACGCTCTATCCAATTGAGCTACGGGCACATGTTATTTAATTTAAAAATGGGGGAACTATCCCCCACTTTTTGGCGGAGAGGGAGGGATTCGAACCCTCGGTGGGGTTACCCCCACACTTGCTTAGCAGGCAAGCGCCTTCGACCACTCGGCCACCTCTCCAAATATCACATGTAAAATTTTAACTTAAAATATGAAAAATGTCAAGGATTACAATTTTTAATAATTTTTAGGTTGTAAGTTTCATGATACTATTTCCAAGGTTCATTTATAATTTTTTATCTAAATTTGTTTAATTCAAAACAACTATTTCATTCGGGCTTCTAAGCAATATTTCTGGTTTACTATCATCAAACCAAAGTTCTCCATAAAATTTTACTTTTTTACCTTTAATGGAATATAAGTTATAATCTTTGAAAAAATATTCATATTCACCATCGCGAATGGAAATTTCAAACCAATCACAATCAATATAGTAGGTATACCCGCCATCTCTATGGTAATTTTTTCTTATATCTTTCACTGTTCCTTCTAGAAAAACGATCTTACCTTCAAGTAAGCTTGTTATTTGAGCTTTACTACTCAAAATCTTTGCTGAGCTCCATTTTGAAAATATTCCTTTTCTATTTTCAAAGGCATAGTTATATGCTTGGACAAGCCTTGGAGTTAATTCGCTATCATCATTATCAAAATATATTAAAGGTCTTGCATATCCTTCCATTAAAACTGACTCTTCATAGAATATATAACCATTTTCACTATTTTTTCCAAAAACATAAGCTAGAGTTCTACCGTATCCGTCATTTCCTACAATCTTTAAATATATCTCGTATTTACTGACAAAATTTTCTAAAAACCTTTTTGCATCCTCTCCGTACTCACCAATTGGTTTACTACCTGCATGAGTTTCTGGAGTATCTATTCCAACAATTCTCACTTTTTTATACTCTCCATTTACATATCCATAAAATGTATCACCATCAACAATGTGATCTACATCTAACTTTACAAATCCACTATCATCCTTAATAGGACTCAAAAAGTCTATAGCATCAATATCTATATAAGAAAACAACGTAATTAAAACACTAAATAACAAAATTGGTAAAAGCTTTTTCAAATCCATACTACTACCTTCTTCTGTTACTTTTTAAAATGTGCCGCCAAAAGGCGGCACAATTATTATTTTAAAACCTCTACATCAAATTGGCCTCTAGGTAAAATTTCATATTCACCTTTATACAAAGTAAGGATTCCTGTAACTCTAACCTTTGAACCTTCAGTCAAGTTAGAAATATCTATATTTGTACCTTTCTTTAAATAAACTTTTATTAAGAATTCCCCTGTATCCACTACAAAATCATATTTTCCTTTTTCTTTTACTATTCCTTCAACGTAAACTAAGCTTGACAAAAAGACATCTGAAAGGCTTGTTAAAACATCTGCTTTTGGCTCATCTTTTCCAACAACTTCTATTGAGTCAGCAACAAGTTCTACTATTCCGTTCCACAATTTACTTCTTCCAGTCACTACAACAACGTCACCTATTTCTAAGCTTTCTGTAAATGATGGTGCATAAATCATGAGTTCTGAAACCTCATCCTGAATGTAAAAGCTACCTTTTCCAAGTAAATCTTTTGGAGACGTTACTATTCCTTTAACAGTATATAAATCACTTTTTTCCCATAATCACATCTTGCAAACTAGAATATACCGTTCCTTCTTTATTTTGCTGCTCAGCTACGCTTACAGAATCAGCCTTTTCATTCTTGTTAGACGAAAAAACAAAAATTCTTTCAAAAAATGGAGAGCAACCTGAAATCAATACAAACAATACTAAAAAAGATACTAAAAACAAAAATAACCTTTTTTTTTCATAACTAACACTTCCTGGATATTTAGTATGGTTTAAATTAATTCAAACTCATCCCAAAGTTTTTCACAGCTTGTTGAAACTCCAATTGCGCCATTTTCTAATAATAATTTTGCCTGCTCTTTTGTAGTAACAAGTCCACCTGATATTATTGGCTGAACAATTTCCTCTTTAATCTTTCTTACAAGTTCTGGTATTAAACCAGGTAAAACCTCCACAAAGTTAGCTTTGTGTTTTTTCACCTGTTCTATACCAGTTTGAAATGCTTTAGAATCTATTAAAAAAATTCTTTGGATAGCCATTAAATCCAACTTTCTTGCAAAATCAATCAAATTTGAACGTGTAGTTATTATCCCATCTGCACCTACAAATTCTTTAACTAACTTAACACTTGCTTTATCTTTTCCTATACCTTCAACAAGATCTACATGAACAAATACAAACTTTCCATGCTCTTTTAATTTCTTGCACGCCCTTTTAATTTCAAATATATCTCCTTCAAGCAAAAACACAGAACTTACCTGCGTACTGATTATCTTTTCAACCATCTTTAAATTACGTATTGCAGGCACAATAGGATAAATAAACGGGTGCATTATTCTTCACTCCATCTCATGGATCTCTTTACAGCTTCTTTCCATCTTGAATACAACCTTTCGCGTTCGTCCTTTGAAAGTTGAGGTTCAAAACGTTTATTTAAATTCCATGCAATTTCTTCCTTACTCTTCCACAAACCCACTGCAAGGCCTGCAAGATATGCCGCGCCCAAAGCGGTAGTTTCTGTAACTTCAGGTCTTTCTACAGGAACACCTAATATATCAGCTTGAAATTGCATCAAAAAGTTATTATTTGAAGCACCACCATCTACTCTTAATGTTCCCATATTAATTCCTGCCTCTTTTGACATTACTTCTAAAACATCTCTTGTTTGATAGGCAATCGATTCAAGTACAGCTCTAATAATATGTGCCTTTGTTGTACCACGCGTTATACCTATCAAAAGACCTCTTGCATACATATCCCAATATGGAGCACCAAGTCCAACCATTGCAGGAACAAAATACAAATCTCCAGAATCAGGAACAGATTTTGCTAAATCTTCTGTTTCTGAAGCGTTATCAATCAATTTTAAATTATCTCTAAGCCATTGCACTGCTGCACCTGCAACAAATATACTTCCTTCCAATGCGTATTCTACTTTATCATCAACACCCCAAGCAATGGTTGTTAAAAGTCCCGAATTTGAATAATAAGGAGTATCTCCTGTATTCATAAGTATAAAGCAACCTGTTCCATATGTATTTTTCACCATACCCTTTTCAAAACATGTTTGGCCAAAAAGTGAAGCCTGCTGATCTCCTGCATCTCCTGCAATTGGAATTTTGCCTCCAAAAATTTCTGTATATCCATACACATAACTTGATGGCATTGGTTTAGGTAAAATTGCTCTTGGAATATTAAGGATCTCTAAAATTTCATCATCCCAGTCCAATGTTTTTAAATTAAATAACATTGTACGAGAAGCATTTGAATAATCAATCACATGTACCTTTCCGCCGGTAAGATTCCAAATAAGCCAGCTATCAACTGTCCCAAACAATATATCTCCGCGCTCTGCCTTTTCCCTTACCCCTTCAACATTATCCAAAATCCACTTTATCTTTGTCCCTGAAAAATACGCGTCAACCACAAGTCCAGTTTTTTCCTTTATAAGCTTTTCATAGCCTTTTTCCTTTAAATCGTCACAAATTGAAGCAGTTCTCCTACACTGCCAAACTATAGCGTTATACACAGGTTTCCCTGTATTTTTATCCCAGAGTATAGTTGTTTCACGCTGGTTGGTAATTCCTATCGCAGCTATATTTTCTGCTCCAACTGTTTCTACTACCTTTTTTGCTACTTCAATTTGTGAATTTAATATATCGTATGGATCATGCTCCACCCATCCAGGCCTTGGATAAATTTGTTTGTACTCTTTATTTAAACCATATACGTATTCGCCCTTTTCATTGAAAAGGATAGCGCGTGAACTTGTTGTACCTTGATCAAGTGCCAGTATATACACCATATCCCCCCTTGAGTTATTCTAATTATTTTTTAAGAACAGTTCTTGTAGCAATAAGGTTTGCACCGGTATTTAAAAGATCCTTTACTATTATATCACCTCTTTTAATCGGTGCTTGAACTTTTAAGCCTTTTATATATGAAATAGCCTCTTCTAATATTTTCTTAGGAATAGGTCTATCGGTCCTTGCTGAAACAAGATCCATAACACCATTTTCTACCTTCACACTTATTGTAAGCATCCTTTGAGGATTTGTTACCTCATTTTTTGCATATTCAAATCCTCTTGGGCATCTATTTCCTTCTACCTTTATATCATCGCCTTCCACATAAACAGTAAGCTCACAACCAATAGGACATGATATACACGTTAGTTTTTTAATCAAGACTGCTCACCTCCACGGTGATTTTACTATCAAAGCCCTCAAAATCTTTTACAACCAAGTCTATCATCTCACTTGGTCTAATCCTCCAATTGAATTTTCTAATTGTTTTATCTGAAAATTTTAAAGCAGATTTTACCAAACTTTTTGTGGGCCTTATATATATTTTAAATGGTTGTGTTCCAGTAAACCTTTGAGGAAGCATTACTCCAACATTTTTACCTCTTACAAACTCGTATTTTACTTCCGGCAGCTTCTCACCTAAAGCATATCTTGCTGCATACATTCCAGCAATCTTTCCTTCGTCGTATACAAAATCAACCAAATCATGTATTGCAACGTTATTACCTGCTGCAAAAATCCATTCAACACTTGTTCTCATATAATCATCTACAACTGGTCCTCTATTTATTGGATCCATTTCAACAAAGTTTTCAATTAACTCGTTTTGTGGAATAAGACCAACAGATGTTACTAGTGTATCAACTTTAATAACCTTTTCAGTCCCAGCAATTGGTTTTTTGTTTTCATCTACTTTTGCAATAACAACCTCAGAAAGCCTTTCTTTTCCATGGATTTCAATTACTGTATGGCTTAGCCACAACGGTATATTAAAGTCTTCAAGACATTGAACAACGTTTCTAATAAGGCCACCTGGCTCAGGCATTATTTCTACAACACCTACAACATCCATCCCCTCTATCTTTAACCTTCTTGCCATAATAAGGCCAATGTCTCCAGAACCAACTATTAAGACTTTTTTACCCGGAAGCCTGTTGTATATATTTACCATCTTTTGTGCAACTCCTGCTGTATAAATACCAGCAACTCTGGAACCTGGTATTCTAAGGGAATTCAAAGGCCTCTCTCTTGCTCCTGTACTCATAACAAGAGCTTTTGGTTCAAATACAATTATCCCATCTTCTGAAAGGGTAATTACTTCTCTTGTATCAGGTTTAATCTCCAAAACTGTAAAATTAGGCCTTATTACATCCTCTTTTAATTCTTCCCAGAGTCTTTCCATAAACTCAGGTCCAGTAAGTTCCTCTTTAAATACATGAAGCCCAAACCCATTGTGAATACATTGGTTTAAAACGCCTCCAGTACTTCTATCCCTTTCTAGCAAAACTGTCTTTGCGCCACTTTCAGTTGCAGAAATTGCTGCAGCAAGTCCTGCTGCACCTCCACCTACTATCAAAACATCTACTTTTTCCCTTCTCATGCTCTCACCTTGCCATCCATGATCCAAGAATTTTTTGAATTAAGCTTAACTTCTTCCATTGGTATATTTAGCTCCCTAGAAATTATCTCTACAATCTTCAAACTACAAAAACCTCCTTGGCACCTTCCAAAAGATGCTCTTGTTCTAAATTTTACTCCATCAAGTGTTCTAGCTCCCCTTCTTATAGCTTCAACAATTTCAGCTTCTGAAACGTTATTACAGAAGCAAACTGTTCTTCCATATTTTGGATCCTTCTTCACAAGTTCTTCCCACTCTTTTAAACTTACATTTCTTATATTGGTAATTCTCTTTCTATATGGATTAAAATCTTTCTTTTTTGAAAGATTAATTTTTAGCTGGTCCTGCAAAATATCTTCTACTACATACTTTGCAAAAGAAGGTGCTGCTGTAAGACCTGGTGATCTTATCCCAGCAACATTAACAAATCCCCAAATTTTTGTAGCAGAAATGATAAAATCTTTTTCTTTGGTTTCTGGTCTAAGGCCAGCAAATGTTTTTACCGTATATGAAAGATCCACTTTTGGAATAAGTCTTTTTGATTTTTCATATACTTCTTGCAAACCTTCAGGTGTCGTACCAAGATCGTACTTCAAACTCTTTGGAAGGTCTTTCGCATTTGGCCCTAACAGAATTCCACCATCTACTGTTGGAACAACGAGTATCCCTTTTGATTTTTTTGTTGGTGTAGGAAATACAACCGTATTCACAAGACCTTTTAATTTTTTATCGAGCAGTATATATTCACCTTTTCGGGGGAAAATTTCAAAATCACCAACACCAGCCATCTTAGCTATTTCATCTGCAAAAAGTCCAGCGGCGTTAATAACAACATCTGCTTCATATTCCCCTTTGTTGGTTATAACTTTAGACACCTTTTGATTACTTGTTTGAATATCTAAAACCTCTTCTTCAAGGTGCAAAATTGCACCGTTTTCAACCGCATTTTCAATTGCAGCTATTGCAACTTCCCAAGGTTCAGTAATTCCTGCACTCTTACAATAAAGTGCTGCAATTGCTTCATCGCTTATATTCGGCTCAATCTTTTTTAATTCACTTTTTTCAAGTATTTCTAGATCATCAACTCCATTTTTTTTGCCACGCTCTTTCAACTCTTTTAAATAATTTATATCTTCTTCTTTAAATGCAACTACAAGAGAACCAACTCTTTCAAAATCAAAGTCAAGTTCTTTTGAAAGTTCATCGTAAAGACGGTTTCCTTTTGCAGCAAATTTTGCCCTAACGCTTTGAGGTGGATCATCATACCCACCATGAACAATCGCAGAATTTGCTTTTGTCACACCCCAACCAATGTCTGGAGCTTTTTCCAAAATATGAACCTCACAATCATATTTTGAAAGCTCTCTGGCTATAAGACTACCTGAAATCCCCGCACCAATAACAAAAACTTTCATATCCACACCTCCAAACAAAAAAGCCATATGCCAGGTCTTTCTGGCATATGGCTTCTCCATTATCTCTTAAGCCTGCACTTTATTTACTTTCACAAAGTATTATATCACAAACATGAAAAAATTTTTAAATTACTTATTTTTGTTTCTTGATTTCATATCATAGAGTAATTTATCTGCCAATCTATAAGATTCTGAAAATTTGCTAAATTTGACTATGCCATATGAAAAATCAAGATTAATAACATTTATTGAAAGCTTTCTAAGTCTTTCAACAAAACTTTTAGGATCATCTAAATTAACAATTAAAGCAAACTCATCTCCACCAAGCCTTATAAATAGATCCTCTTTTCTAATATTTTCTATAATTAAGTTAGAAAACTTTTTAAGAATTTCATCACCTTTTTCATGGCCAAATCTATCATTCAATTCTTTAAAATTATCAAGATCTATAAGAACAAAAAAACCTTCAACATTTGAATTATCTAATTTTTCTAAGATGTTTCTGTTACAAGCTTTTGTTAATGGATCAATATATCTTGAATTGGAAAGTTCGTTTGTTTCTGCAACCATTTTTTCAAACTCATCTGTAAGCATTAAAATAACTGAAATTGACAAGAAAGCTGTTCCATAACCTGTTAAAAACTCTTGAAAATGATATGATCTTACATACAAAAAGTAAAGGATAATATGAATATAAGAAAATACTATGAAAAAAGTTGAAAAGTAAAGTTTGCTCATTTTCAAATGCAAAACATCGTAAATTACAAAAAGCAAAACAATAAGCATTAACATATTTGAAACTGTCGAAAACTTAGCATAATTATTAAAATCAAATGAAAAAACTGGAAGGAGGGAAACAAAAAACACATACCAGATAAGCCATTTTGTTCTAAACCTTTTTAATTTATATTTTTCAAGAGCTGCTATATAAAATAGCGAAGAAAAATATGTGGAAATCAAAAATAGCTTTTTAAAAATCAAAAAGGTAATTTCATTAAAATGAAAAGTTCTAACTTGATAATCAAATAACGCTATAGCTGTTAAAACTAAAAATAAACCAAATAAGTCATAAGATTGACTTATCTGCTTTGCTTTTAACAAATAACCCAAAAAGAAAGATATTATCCCTGCAACAAAAGAAATTCCAATTGAAATGATGTAAAAATCGTGCCTTAGAAAATTTTGAAAGCTTTGATATCTTAAAGCACTTATTCTATCTGTCAAAAAGGGAAATCTTGGCAGTCCTGCATCATATAAACCAAAAATTTCAATTTTTAATATATTTTTCTTTGAGTTTAAATTTTTTAATGGAACTACATATGTATAACTCCAAATATTACCAGTCTTTGTTCCATAAGAATATATTTCTTCTCCATTAAGGTAAACTTTAAACAAATTACCAATAATCTTTGGAATAACTAGAGTATCAAAACTAGTATCATTAAACTCAGTAACATAAACACACGTACTAGGCTCATCAAGCAAAATTTGATCTGGAACCTTTTGATTCCAGCTATTTAAAACATATTTATCTTTTACAAAATTGCCATTAATCAATATACCTAACACTACAAACGTAAAAAGTGCAATAATAAGGTTTTTAACAATTTTTTTCATATTTCCGCCCCAATAAATTGTTGATATTGAAGATTAACAAAATGTTCAAGCAAACCACTGCAACCTAAGAATACATAACTTTCGGTATGTTTTCACAACTACTAGATCATTATTCATAATTTTATCATAAATATTTTAACATTTTCACAATTGAATACTTAATTACTAAAATGATTCTATTTTCCTTAGCTCATATATCAATACATAACACAACCTCTATTTTCTCATATAAAAACAGTTAAATCTCTTAAAAACTTCTATCTTATATAGACAAATTTTTAATATTCCACTTTTTAATACAATGCAATTTTGCTGAATTTTATTATATCTACGATGTATACAATTACCATATCCCGTACTTTTATTTTCACAATAACTCAAAATAGGACCTTTACTAAATTACTCGACACCTAAATTTATAACTAATTTTCTTTCAAATTCAAATAAAGAATTAAAAAATAAAAGAAAGAAATTATATAAATTCAGATAAACTATTCCCAAACCTGAAAAAATGAATCTTTTTTTATTTTTCTATAATCTTTAGCACTCAAGTCAGATTTAATTACCATATTTACTTTACATTATTTATTTGTTACCTAATATAATTTTATTTTAATCTTAAATTCAATATTGTCAATAAACAATGATATTAAAAGTTATAATTATTTAATTAAAAACATATGAATAATACCAATTAATAATATATTTCAGAATTCAAAAAGCTTTTAAATAATAAATAGTTTAGATAGCTATTGACAAAGTAAATTGAGTTTTGATAAAATCATTTCTGGAATATATAATTTGAATATCAAACAAATTTTACTCAATATTAAATTTAATTTTATTAATATTTTAATTTTGTTTTTATTTGAATTTTTTATTTATTGTTAATTAAATATTCGTAAGTTAAAAAAATAACAAATTTAACAACTATAGCAACTATGTGTATTACAATTTAGTTTGGAAAGGAGGTGTAAATATGGATAAAGTCATGCTTTTAGGAAACCATGTTGTCTTATCAAAAGAGATTACTGAGCTTGAAGAACTTCTACAAGATATTTTTGAAGAAGAGGAACTAGAAGAGGTATTTGAAATAACTGATTAAACTTTTTTGCTGGCACGCTAAAGCTAGCGTGCCAATGCTATATTTTAATTTTTTAAGCTTTTGTCAAAAATACAAATAACGCGTTAATAATCTCCCAGAAAGGAGTTTTAAATGAACAAAGAACTACACAAAATTCAAAAAAAGGAACCAATTTTAATAATTAATGACAATGATTATCGCGAATTTTGCAATGAAAAAGCAAGAAAAGTCATAAATTTTTACAAAAATCATTCAGAATACAATAAAATAATAATATTTCCTGGATTTCATCCGGAAGAATTTGGTTTACCAGCTTCATCTTTGCTTTTATCAGACAAAATTTATCCTTTCTCCACGGGGTTTGACGTCGGTTGTGGTTACTTAATATTAATAGTTTATGACATAGATCCTATAAAAATGAATAAAATAACAAAAAAACTGGAAAATTCGAATGAAATCTCCAAAATTTTTAATAAAAATATTGAGAACTCATCCTGGATTATTAAAAAAATGAACAAAATAACAAAAAAAATGTTGCAAAATGAATTTTCCAAAAAATTTTATTTTGTTGCCAAAAAAATTATTTGGAACAATTTTGGAGAACTTAACCCAGGCGGGCATTTTATAGAGTTTCATATTCTTGAAAAAATTTATGAGGAATCTCTAAAATCGTTAAACAATAATAGCTTGTTATTAATTGTACACAATGGTTCAGGAAATTATGGAAAAAAACTTTTAGTGTTACTTGCTCAAATGTTCGGATACTTTGAGGGAAATAAGTTGAACCTGCAAGATATACCAAAAATTGAAGACAAAATACATCAGGTTTATATACCTTTTTGGAACCATTCTATATCTCGGGGAAAGAATGGAAATAAAAATTGGTTAATGTTCTTAGAATTATACAAAAACATCTTAGAATATTCATTTTTAAATAGATTATACATTGCTGAACAAGTAATAGATTTTCTTTCCCAAGAATTCAATCATAGTATTAAATTTGATTTTGTTTCAGATTCCATACATTCGTCAATATTTGTAGAAAAATTCAACCACAATAGAATTGCAATACACAGAAGTGGCCTAACAAAAATTAGTAAAAAATTTCAATATTATTACATTGGAAGCAATCCTGGTGAAAAATCATTCTTGATTAAACCATTACAAAAAGCTAAAGACACTTTTTATTCCATACCTCACGGTACAAGCAAAGTCCACAATACGAAATATTTTAAAAATATAAAAAGTGTAATTACCCCACTTTTAGAAAAAGGAATAATTAAACTCGCAATCAAGTTAAAACCACTTATTTCAATAAAAAGAGTAGGTTCATCAAAAAAGGATGTGATTTGTACAAAATGGTAAAAAATAATTGGAAGAGAAAAGAACTTTTAAATGGTGCTATTGTTGTTAATTCTCTCATGAAAGGAAAGAATATTCCCTCTTTAAATATTTGGTTCAAATATGGACTATATCATTCAATACCTAAATCTCTTGTACACTTAATCGAACATTGCTCCTTTTACACGTCATCCACCAAAAACAAAACAAAGGGATATATCCTTAATGGTTTGGTATTTCCGGAAGCAACTTGTTTCTACGCTAGAGCTTTTAATGATAACCTTTTTGAAGCATTTAAAGATTTAATTAACATTGCTTATAAATCTCCAAACATTTCACAAAAACAATTAGAAATCGAAAAGAGAATAATAAAAAACGAAATAAGAAGAAAGAGCGTATTTATAATATATTCACTTTTAATTAATTTATTATATCCTGAGATTAATCTAAATTTTGTCTCGGGATTAGATGAAATAACCCTAGAAGAAGTAATGCAAATAAAAAGTAAATTTTTTGTTCCTCAAAATTCAATCATTGAAATTATTGGAAACTTAGATAGCAAATGTTTTGAAAAAATTTGTTCCAGAATTGAAAATATTCACGTTGAAGGTGTAAATACTAATTTTCCAACTTACAAACATAGAAGTAACGTTATGTGGAAAAAAATTAAATCTGATAATATGAATCTTTTAGGATTTATTTTCCCACTACCTGGCTATACCTACAAAAATTTGATAATTGCTACAATCATCGATTATATATTTGCCAAATTAGAAAATTCAAAATTACGAAATTTAATACGAGAAAAGCAAAATTTTACTTATCACATCAATACTGATATTGTTATCAACAAAAATTTTGGTTATTATATTGGTTTTATGAAGCTTCAAAATTCACTTATAGTTGAAAAAGCTTCGGATTTGATTAACAAATCTTTAGATTCTCTTATTTTAGATTTTATAGATAACAAGACTTTTCAAAAGATTAAAAATCGATTAAAACTTTTTTATATGATTCTATTGGAAAATATCGGAAAATTTTCTTCCAGATCTGGTTTTAATCTATTATACATGAACGAACCATTAGATATTCAAAAAATTATTAAAATCCTTGAAACAATTTCAATATACGACATATACGATTTTGTATACAAATATTTTAGAAATAATTTAAAAGGAATCTATATCATTGATAAAACTTAATTCAAAAAAGTAATTTATTAACATATCAATTAACTTTAAACACAAAATCGTTGCAATTTTAACCAATATTTCACTTAGAATTTCTAAAAATTAAAAAAATTCGGTATTTAAACATAAAAAGTAAGAATTCCACATTTTTCAAAATTTTAACTAAAAATATTACTATAGTGAACTTAATAAAATTTATTCAAATAAATGCATTGAGTCTTCAATAATACAATTATTTATTATTTTTTCATTGATAATTTTCCACAAATACCTTTACTAATGTTTGTTTTCATTCTCTTAAAAAACATTGAAAGGAGGAAAATTTCGTCTTCATGGTATTTAAATGGTCAATACCTTATGTAAAAAACGAAAATAATGGAATAATATTTGTAGATTTTTATAGTGTTTATAAAATTCGTTCAAGAATTCACATTGATTTTTACACAAAAGGTTTAATAAGAAGAATACATTTCTTTTCTCCATCTTCAAATGCCTTAGAATACAATCCAGGGGTTGTACATATTCCTATCGAGGATTTTAATTCCTATTCAAAGGAATTAAATGATACCTTTAGTTCATATGATAAAATACACTATATTATTAAAAACGCAAACAAAAGTTTACATAAATGTTCTTACATGAATATATTAGTAGAACATATAATCAAAAAAAACCCAAGTAAACTGACCAAAAAATTGATAGAAGAATTTGCAAATAGTGTCTATGAAATGATGAAATTCTTTAACTTAAATGAAGAACTGAGCTTAATAGATAAAATTCAAAATTACTTAAATAATTTTTCAAAAAAACTGGATTTTTTACCTATACCTGACATTATTCCTGCAATCCTAAATCCAATTAATCTATCTTATAATGATATCTTAAGATTATCTGGATATAAATTATATTTACAGCTATTTTCGATGGAAAAATTCGAAGAAAATGCTGCCTTTCTGTTGGGATTCGATATAGAAGAATTACAAGAAATAAATGAACATTTTATAAATTCATGGTTATTAAAACTGATTGATCATAAAAATTCAAAACAAATCGCTTCAGAAATAAAAAAACTATTAAGCAAATACTATTCTCATTATGAAAGAGTACAGAAAATACTTAAAATTCTAAGTTCATCCTCAAATGATAAAACTGTTTATTTAAAAAAATTACTTAGTCTCCAAATAACACTTTTAAATCATGAAGAACAAAGGCATTATTGGCAAATGAGATCTCTTCGTAATTTTTATAGACTTTTTAAACTCTTTAATCTACCTACATTAGACTCAAATTTAAGTGACTTATTGAAAAAATTAAAGTAAATTCGTATAAGGAGTTGGAAAAATGTTTAAAGTTATGGATAAAAACTCTACTATTTCGCCTTCTAATATAGGTACAAAAGCTTATAACTTATACTTTTTGTACAAAAATGGTGTTAACATTCCAGATACTTATTGTTTACCAAATAAATATTGTGCAGATTTTATAATTTCCAATGGATTATATGATGAAATAAAAAAAATGGTTTATCTAGATAATTATGATGCTCTAAAGTATAAATATCTAAACATCATAAAACATAAAAATAGATTTAAAATCCCATATTCATTAGTAGATGTTTTAAAACAATTGCTTAAAAAAAATACTTTATGGGCCATACGTTCATCCTCTGCTTATGAAGACACCTTATCAGCGTCATTTGCAGGTATTTACAAAAGCATAATTGGCATACCTTCAGATCTAGTTATTTTAGGAAAAGCCTTACGAAAGGTTTGGTTAAGTAGCTTTTCGCATGATTTAATTACATATATGAAAAATATTATAAAACTTAATCCAAAGGAAATATTAGAAATTATTTTACACGGAATGCCAGTTATCATTCAAGAGCTAATAAATTCAGAAAAATCAGGATTAGTCTTTTCTGAACATCCAGTTAACCCAAAACATTCGGAATTTTTCTTCGAATGTATAAGAGGGCTTTTAGAACCTTTGACATCAGGAATGATTTGGAACGAAAGCTTCATTTTTGATGGTAACAAAGTGTTTTCACATTTTTTTGAAGAACAAAGACTCGGCTTCTTTGCAATAAAAAATATCAATAAAAACCTTCTTCCGGGTGATAAAGTTCAATTATTCCAGGAAAACAAGCCTAGAATATTTTCATATTTTAAAAAAAGAAGCAAATACATTCATATATTAAGACTTCCTTTTGAACTTTGGAATACTCCTGTCTTGAGTGATCCGGAAATTTTAAAAATATACAATACTTTATCTCATGTTTCCAACAAGTTTCCAAAAGCTGAAGCAGAATGGACTATTAAAAATGGCAAAATTTACTTTCTACAAATTCGACCAATTACAACACAATCCAATTTCCCAAACTATAGATTTTACTTAGATCATAAGGGAGAATTTCAAGGGCTCGGAGTTTCTTCTGGTTATGCTGAGGGAACATTATTCTTTTGGAAAAATAAAATAGATGAGAATCTCGAAAACAAAATACTGGTAGTTCATGAAATGACCCCTGATTTACTACCTTACTATTCAAAAATTAAAGGTATAATTTCAGAAACTGGAAGTGTGTTATGTCATGGTGCAATATTAAGTAGAGAATTTGAAATTCCTTGTGTAATTCTTCCAAAAGCTGCTCAACTACTAAGATTCTTTAAAAAAGTTGCAATTGATGGTTATGAAGGGAAAGTGATAAAACTTGAATAATAAAATTTTAAAAGTTAGAGAATTATTAAAAAATTCAAGTGGCCAAGCAATAAATATATGTATTATAGACAGTGGTATTGAATTATCCCATGACTGGATAAATATAAAATTTTTGAAAACGTATAAATTAACCAATAAAACAGAAAATGAATATAAAATCATAGAATCAACAAAAGTAACTGATCCAATAGGTCATGGTACAGCTATTTCTTTTCTAATTAGCAAAATTGCACCTAACGCAAGAATTTTTCATATAAAAACTTTTGACAGAAATGAAGAAGAATTTGACAAGTTTTTTTTCGCTTTACAATGGTTATATCTTCAACAAAAACAGAATAACATAAGATGTGATATATTAAACTTAAGCTTAGGATTTAATAACGAAAATCTTTTAGAAAAAATGGAAGATATATTATCAAAACTGAAAGAAACAATGATAGTTTTACCATATAATAATTATCACCATAGATTAAAAAAAACAATAAATATTGAAATAAGTAAAAAATTAAAAAGTGCATTTCAAATTGAAATAATAGATTACAAAAAACTTTTAATAGGAGCTTTAGGAGAAAATATACCTGTTCCATGGAAAGAAAACTCATATGCTAGAGTCTCTGGAAAGAGTTATGCTTGTAGTATTTTTACTGGTTTACTCGCAAGATTAAAAGAAAAATTTCGCATAAATACTATTGAAGAACTTGAAATTTTAATTTATAAACTTCTAAAAGAAGGAGAAAAAAGAATCAAGTAAAAACACACAAACACTAATAGTAATATGATTAAAAGTGATAATAGTGATATTTAAATTAAAAACAAAGGTTCGAAAAGCAGACACATAAATGAAAAAACAGATTTTTTCATTAGGTGAAACTCCCAATAAAAAAATAAGCAAACTTATCATAATAATTTAAATAGGTTAAAGAAACCATGAATAGCAAACAATCCCGATGGACATAAGAGGTTAGTTTAATAAAAATAGTGAAAAAAATTCGAAAAAGCTGTGAGATAAATTAAAATAGTAATTAGTGAATTAATTTAAAACATTAATTAAAGACGGAATAATGAATAAAACAACTAAAAGTCTAATAAACTCTTTCAAAAAGATAGAAAATAATTTATCAAAAAATTAAGATAAAAAATTTGAATAGACTAACTAAACACATTATTTTAAAGAGGAGGGAAATCATTGAAATATGATGTGGTATTAGTATTTTCTAAACTTGATGAACGCAAAAATCCACCAAAAGTTATTCGTGATCATCTAGGCTTGGCATTCTTGACTACTATACTTAGAAATAATGGATATAAAGTAAAACTCATTCATGCTGATAATCTTTGTTTAACTGCCGAACAAACAGCAAATGAAATTCTAAATTCTAAAGCTTATCTAATAGGATTTTCTGTTATTCAACAAAACTTAAGAACAACTTTAAAAACTATAGAAATACTTAAAAAAAAGAGAGCAAAGGCTAAAATAATCTTAGGAGGTCATCACGCAACACTAGCATACAAGTACTTGCTATTCAACTATCCTATTGATGGTATTTTTTGTGGAGAAGCTGATGAGCAAATACTCAAAATTGCTGAAAGATCGAAACTTGGAAAAAATTTCAAAAATATAAAAGGAATGGCATTCACAGAAAATGGGGAAATTATCTATGAGCCACTAGATAAAGCACCTGATCTTGACTTTTCATATTTGCCTGCTCGTGACGCTATAACACAAATAGATAATCAAAACCCTTCTCAAAAAATTGTTAAAATTCTCTCCATTAGTAGTAGTAGGGGGTGCATAGGTAATTGTATCTATTGTACAATACCAAATTTTTATAAAAAACCTTACAAAGAATGGACTATATGGAGAGGCAGAGCTGCAAATATTGTTGTAAATGAAATAGAAAACTTAATAGAACTTTTTAAGCCAAACTGGTTTGAAAATTTTATAACATTTGTAGATGATGACTTCTTATCTGTATCCGATGCAAGAGAAAGGGCATACCAAATAGCCGATGAAATACTAACTCGAAAAATAAAAGGTTTCTATAAATTTTCATCCCGAGCAGATAGCCTGTTAAAAGATATTAAGCTTTTAAAATATTTATACAAAGCTGGATTTGTAAGTGTCTTTATTGGTGTTGAAGGAGGAACTGACAAAGTTTTGAAAATTTATAGAAAAGGATTAAAAATAGATCAAATAAAAAAAGCTATACATTTATTAAGAGATATAAATATGTTCAGATATGATATTGGATTTATTCTGTTTAATCCTTTCATATCAATTGAAGAATTGTTCAAAAGTGCCGCTTTTCTTAAAGACATAGGGATCGGAACACCTTCCATATGGTTTTGGCAACTTCAAGCTCTACCAGGAACTAGTTTTGAAGAAACATTAATTAATGATAACTTAGCAAAACCAAATTTTTCTCACTTTTTACCTTACGAATATTACTTTATCGATAAAAAGGTAGAGCGTATTTGCCAATTCATAATGAAACATGTACAAAATGAAAGAATAATTTTGAATATGTCTGGTCTTTTAAGTAAATTAGCCGATATACTATTATTATTAAAACGTTTAAAAAAAATCAAAAAAGAAGTTGTTGAAAAATTAGATAAAACTCTACAATAATATCAACAAAAATTAGCAAATGAAAATTTCAATTTTTTAAAAAAACTAGAAAAAAATATTAAAGAATCAGATGAAAGCTGGAACATTATCAAAGCTCAATACATTAATAAACTAGAAAAATTTTACTCTGAAATTTCTAAAATTTCTATATATACTATTAAAATGATTCATAGACATTACAATGATAATTCTACTACTGGCATATAAATTAACAATGAAACATAGAATTATTATACACCAATTATTTTACAATAATTTCATATAATTAGTAGTTAATAAAAAACATGCTTTTTGAAAAGATTTTTTGTTTTAACATGTCCGTAATCTGAATTCTTTATACAATATATTGTAAAATATAATTCGATTACAATTAACTAAACCAGGAAAATATCAACTTGAAATTTTGGCATATACAGTTAAAATTTTTAAATTTTAAATTTAAAAAATCTAATATTATAATTGGAATTATAAACATCTATGTTATAATCAACCTAATTATCTTAAAATTAATTTTAAAATAATAAACCAAAATTATTTTTAAACAATTTGTATAAATATTGATATAATAATTTTGTTTTTGATATAATTTATTTTAGAATTTTTATGATTAAATAATTTTATAATAATACCATTTTTTATGTCTTAATTACACTTTGTCTTTTAACAAAGATAATGAATATATTTCAATTAAAATTTTCACCCGCAAAGGTTAAAAATTAAAAATTCTAATTTTTGCTATCTTTCATATTATTGCAACTAAAAATTTTGTTACACGCTACAATAAACACAATAAAAGGGAGGAGGGGTGTTATTGATAAAAGTTGAAAAATTAACTAGAAATTATAAAATTCCAAATAACAAAGGCAATTTTTTCGTAAGACTATTTAATTCCAGATACAAAACCATTACAGCTTTAAACAATGTTTCCTTTACCATTTCTAAAGGTGAAAAAGTTGCAGTCTTAGGACTCAATGGTAGTGGAAAATCCACACTTTTCAAGATTTTAACTGGAATAATATCACCATCATCTGGCTCATGCAAATGTTTAGATTATGACCCTTTTAATGAAAGAAAAAAATACGTAAAAAATATAGGAGTTTTATTTGGGCAAAAAACACTTCTTATTCCTGAGCTTAGCGTGTATGATTGTTTAAAATTATATAAAGCAGTTTATGAACTGAAACAAAAAGATATAGATTATCGACTTAAAATCTTCGATAAACATTTTGGAGTGGAAAAATTACTTCATAGAATAGTACGAACTCTATCCCTTGGAGAAAGAATGAAAGCTGAAATACTAATGGCCACAATTCATGATCCATTACTTTTCTTTTTTGATGAACCTACTATAGGTTTAGACGTACAAGCTAAAAATGCATTTAAAGATTTTCTATTAAACTATCCATTTGGTTCTGAAAAAACAGTACTTATAACCACACATGACATTTCTGTGATAAAAGAATTCGCTACCAGAATTTTACTCCTTAATAATGGAAAATTAGTATTAGATATCAAAACCAAATATTTAAAAGATAAATTTGGATTTAAAAAATTAGTTATAGATTTTAAGAGAGAACCTACAAAAAGTATTATGGAAAATATTAAAACCTTTGGCTGCCCTATAGAAAAAAATAAAAATAAACTTATAATCAAAGTTCCTGTAAATGAAAAAGAAAAAATTGAAACTATAAAAAAGAAAATTGTAACAGATGAAAGCATAATATCATTTAAGGTAGAAAATATGGATTATGAAGAAACTATAAATTGGCTTATGGGGGAATTCTATGCGGACGTTCAGAAAATATCTTGAAATTATAAAAATTGGCGTTTTTTTAAGTTCAAGAAGGCTTTTATATTTTAGAGTCTCAACTTTTTTTGATATTCTTGGTAATACTCTTTTTCTCATAATAAACATAGTATTTTGGAAAATTATTTATACAAATATACAGTTCTTTAATGGATGGACTATTGAACAAATGTATCTCTTTACCGCTTTTACAGAATTTTTTCATGTTTTCACCAAAATTTTCTTTCCGGTTTCTGGTAAATTATGGAAATTAATATATACTGGAAAACTTGATAGCTATCTAATTAAACCTGTAGAACCTTTTATGCTACTAAATACACTTAATTTAAGATTAGAAAATATTTTTAACTTAATTCCTTCTGTTTTATGGATATTAGTCCTAATAAATTATTACAAAATTAAACTTGACGTTTTATCATTTATTATAGCTTTACTTTTCAATTTTGTAGCTGTTTTCGTTTATTCATTGATTCAAATGTCTACAAGTACTGCTTCCTTCTGGTTTGGAAAAATATCTGCTATTGACGAACTTTCTGATTCACTAGCTATGCTAGTAAATTACCCTCATACAATATTCCCATTCTTTATTCGTATTTTTATGATTACCCTTTTACCTTTTGGATATGCCTCAACTGTTCCTGCTTTTGTTACTTTAAAATTGAAGTATATTGGAACTTTTTCAGCACTTGCAATTGGAGCTGCTTTTACAATTATTCTATGGGTAACTATCTTTAAAATTCTTTGGAAATTCGGTATAAAAAAATATAATAGTTATGGAGGATGAAAAATGAATTTGCAGAACATTATAAAAGAAACATTTAGAATCACAAACATAATGAAGGAATCCTATATACTAAATTTGAAAAAAGCTTTTTCTAATAGAATTGAATTGTTCACAAAACTTTTTGGATACCCGGCTAGATTATTCATGTTTTACTTTCTCTGGCTATCAGTCCTAGAAAATAGAGCTTTCCCTAATTTGGAAAAATCTTACATTATTGGATATTACACTATATCTCTCTTTTTATCTCAAATATTTCCTTTCATTCGAAAATCGCGTGAAATACGGCAAAATATTTTTTCTGGTGAAATAGCAAATTATTTAGCAAGGAATCTTCCATTCGGAATTGTTAATCTAATGGAGTATGTAGCAACAATATCAATATATCTACTTTTCGTAACACCAATAGCATATGTCCTCTTAGGAATTTTTGCCAATGTACTCCCAAATGCACCCACATTGATAATGTTTTTAATTCTTGGATTTTTAGGAAGTATTCTTAGATATTCCATATGGTATGTTATTGGTTTAGTTTCTTTCTATACACATGAGAACATAGGAATTATAACCTTCTATTTAACAATAGAAAACTTATTTTCAGGTTCTTTATTGCCACTGAAAGTTTTTCCCGAAACTTTTCAAAAAATTCTTAACATTCTTCCATTCAGGTTAATGTTATATACCCCTGTAGACACTCTTTTCAACAACACAAGCTTTTCTGATTTTTTTATCAATTTTTCTCTTCAAATACTGTGGTTAGCATTTGTCCTTATTTTAGCAGCAATAATATGGAAGGAAGGTTTGAAAAAATTTTCTGCTTATGGAATTTAAATGATTGTTATTTCTAAAAATTAGGTGTAAAATCATTTTTGTTTTGGTCAGATAAAAATACAAACATCTCCATTATTTCAAAATAACTAAAAAATAGAGCAAATCGTTCTAATGATAAACGCTTATAATTATGAAATTTATTTTAAATATCCTTTTCCAAAATTATTATTTATAACCCCCTTTGAAATAAAAAAGGACGGGGGTTTTATTATTTTTAAATATTTTCCCTCTTATATCTTTTATTGTACGCTCCACGGAAACGAATTCTGTCCCATAATGTATATAATCTTAAAAAAGAAAATTTTATTTAATCTAATTATATAAAAAAACGGGAGCCAACATTGGCCCCCATTTTTTGGTGCCGAGGGCGGGACTCGAACCCGCATGGGGCGTCAACCCCAGTTGATTTTGAGTCAACCGCGTCTCCCAATTCCGCCACCTCGGCATAGACTAATATCACGATAAATATTTTAACATATAAATCTAGTATGTCAATAACCAGAAGGTTAATTACTGTGAAAAAAAGACTAAACATAATAGAAACAATTTAATTTTATTAATATGATAAAATTAGAATGAATTAATTTAAGGAGGCAAAAGAATGGCTCAAAAGTTTTGTTCATTCTGTGGAAGATCGTCTGATAAAGTAGAAAAACTTATTGCTGGACCCGGAAATGTATATATATGCAACGATTGTGTTGATATTTTTCATGACATTCTAAGTGAAGAAAAAAGAAGTTTTTCTCCAAAAAAAGACAAGAAAAATCTTCCAAAACCATCTCAAATAAAGGCAGAACTAGATAAGTATGTCATCGGGCAGGAAAGAGTTAAAAAAATCCTGTCAGTCGCTGTTTACAACCACTACAAACGTGTATTTTCTGATATTGATTTTGACGATGTTGAAATCGAAAAATCAAATGTTATACTAATAGGACCAACCGGTAGTGGTAAAACTCTTCTTGCAAGAACACTTGCAAAAATATTGGATGTCCCGTTTGCAATTGCAGATGCAACCCCACTTACTGAGGCCGGCTATGTTGGAGAAGACGTAGAAAATGTTATACTAAGACTTCTTGAAGTTACAAATTTTGATATAGAACGCGCACAATACGGTATCATATATATCGATGAAATCGACAAAATCGCAAGAAAATCACCAAATCCATCTATTACAAGAGATGTTTCAGGTGAAGGAGTCCAACAGGCACTATTGAAAATAGTTGAGGGAACTATTGCAAATGTTCCACCACAAGGTGGAAGAAAACATCCTTATCAAGAGTTCTTAAAAGTTGATACATCAAACATCCTATTTATCGTTGGTGGAGCATTTGATGGAATTGAAGAAATAATAAAAAGAAGAATTCAAAGCAGTGCACTTGGTTTTAATGCACCTGTAAAAAGTAAAAAGGATATGAGGCTGGGGGAAATTCTTTCTCACGTAACTCCAGAGGATTTAGTACAATACGGTCTCATTCCAGAATTTGTTGGAAGATTTCCTGTAATTGGAGCGTTGGAAGATTTAACAGAAGATGATATGGTAAGAATATTGACTGAACCTAAAAATGCTATTTTAAAACAATACAAAAAACTATTCCTCCTTGATAACGTAGAACTCGAAGTAACCGAAGAAGCATTACGTGCAATCTCAAGAAAGGCTTTAGAGAGAGGAACTGGCGCAAGGGCACTAAAAAGCGTCTTTGAGGAAGTTATGATCGACGCAATGTTTGAACTTCCTGATCTAAATAACATCGAAAAGGTTATCGTCACTGAAGAGTGTGTAACTAACAAAGAAAAACCACAGCTTGTAATGAAGGAGTCAGCATAGATGATAGTTTTAGGTATAGAAACCTCTTGTGATGAAACATCAGTTGCAATTCTCAGCGATGGAAAAATTTTAAGTAACGTAGTTTCTTCACAAATAGATATTCACAAAAAATTTGGTGGTGTCGTGCCAGAAATTGCGGCAAGACACCACCTTTCTAATCTTCCAATAGTATTTAAAAATGCTATAGATATGGCGAATATATCCATTGATCAAATTGATTTGATCTCTGTAACATATGGCCCTGGCTTAATTGGAGCACTTCTTGTTGGAATATCCTTTGCAAAGGGGCTTTCTTTAAGATTAGGCAAGCCATTAATTGGTGTAAATCACATCGTTGGACATGTATTTGCAAACTACATAACATATCCACATCTTAAACCACCATACATTGTTTTAATGGTATCAGGAGGTCACACTGAAATTTTATTAGTTAAGCAAGATGATGAAATAGAAGTACTAGGAAAAACTGTTGATGATGCAGCAGGAGAAGCATTTGACAAAGTGGCAAGGATACTTGGACTTGGGTATCCTGGTGGCCCAGAAATTGATAAATTATCCAAAAACGGTGATGAAAATAAATTTAATTTTCCAAGGCCAATGATGGATTCTAAAAACTATAACTTTAGTTTTTCTGGATTAAAAACTGCTGTGTTATACACCGTACAAAAATTTGATAAATACAATATTCCAAAAGAAGATATTGCCGCATCTTTTCAAAAGGCTGTCGTTGAGATACTTTTAAAGAAAACATTCAAAGCTGCAAAAGATTCAAATGTAAATACCATAGTACTTGCAGGCGGTGTTGCTGCCAATTCATATCTTAGGAAAAAAGCTCAAGAGCTATCAGAAAAACAAAACATTAAAGTTTTAATCCCACCTCTTGAATTTTGTACAGACAATGCAGCAATGATAGCAATGGCAGGATACAAATTATATAAAAAAGGTATTTCTTCAGATTCAACATTAGAGGCTGTGCCAAATCTTAAGATTTAAAAAATACCATTTCTACTATAACACCTTTATCTTTCTCAGAAAGAATAACCAATTTGTCAGAGTATCTTTTCATATTTGGAAGGCCCATCCCTGCACCAAAGCCTAACTCTCTAACATGATCCGGTGCTGTAGAAAAACCTTCCTTCATGGCAAGATCAAGATTTTCTATACCTTTTCCCTTATCCTCAATCCTTACCACAATACTATCATCTTTTATAAAACAATATATTTCTCCCTCACTTCCACTATGAATTACTACATTTGCCTCAGCCTCATAAACACTAATTGCTATTTTTCTAACAAGTTTTTCATCTACACCTTTAGAAAGTAAAAACTTTTTCAAACTTGCAGCACCTATTCCTATCTGGTTTATATCATAATAATCTATCTTAAAATAAAAATCGCTCTCTTCTTTTTTTAAGTCCATTCCCAAAATTAGAGATTTTTCTGAATTTTGAAGCGCCCTTTCGCGTCTTTCATCATGAAGGTACATTATCCCTAGTTTCATTGCCACACTCTTTAATATATCATTTTTTGTAACTATTCCTACCAATCTGTGCTCATCATCTACCACAGGAAATCTTCCATATCCATACTTTTCAAAGAGCTCCATAACATCCCTAAGAGTATCGTTAACATTTACAACTACAACGTTTTTTGTCATTTTTTCCTCTACAAGTGCATTTAAACTATTTGCTTCAAGACATTTTATTATATCTTCTATACTTATTATTCCAACAACTCTCTTTTTGTAATTAACAACTGGCACACCGGAAATTCTTTTGAGCCTTAGAATTTCCTTAACCTGTGCAATAGTTCTGTTTGGCAGCACATAAATTACATCACTATTCATAAATTCCGAAACTTTCATATCCGAAAATATATGTTTTACTTTGTCAAACAAATCCATTTATATCAAACTCCTTTTAGCTAAAATCCTTAGGGGAAAGCTTCCCCTAAGGAATTATTTTACCTCAAAAATATACTTAAATATCTCTAGATCTTTTCCAAAAATTACAGTTCCATTGTTTAGTATTGTATCATATGCACTTAAACTTCTCCAAAGTTCAAAAAATTCTGGATTAGTCTGATATGCAAGTGCATAAATTCTAGTAGCGCTTGCCTCACCATCACCTCTAATCTTTTCAGCCTGGCTTTGCGCCTGGGCTAATATAACGGTAACGTTTTTATCAGCTTCAGCCCTTATTTTTTGTGCTTCCTTTTGACCTTCTGCTCTGATTTGTGCTGCTATACTGTATCTTTCAGCCTTCATTCTCTCATATACTGCATTTACGTTTTCAGATGGCAAATCTGCATGTTTTACCCTAACATCTACTATTTCTATTCCAAAATTTTCAAGATCAGCTCTTGAAAGAGTTGTTACCTCTTTCAAAAAACTTTCTCTTTTGTCTGATATAATCTCATCAAAAGAGTGCTTTGCAAAGACATTTCTGATATTCGAGTATACTATATCATCTATCCTTGATTCAGCAAGACCAATTGTTTTCATTGTCTCTATAAATTTCTTTGCATCGACTATCTTCCATAGAGCATATGTGTCAACTATCAACGTCTTTTTATCTAACGTGATAATTTTTTCTGGTTCGATATCATATAGAAGTATTCTCTTTTCAAACTTTACAACGTTGTCTACAAACGGAGTTCTAAAATGTATTCCTGGTGTTGAATATGTATTTACTATCTGTCCAAACCTTAAGACTACAGCCTGCTGAGTTTGATCAACAACAAACATTGAAAGCGTTAAAAATATAATAACAATTAGTAAAATTACTGATATTGTTATTATTTTGGCTTTCATTTTGTATCACCACCAATCAAATCGTTAACATTCAAGAGTTTTATTGTACCACTATCATCAAGAACAAAAATATTTTTTGTACTTGAAAATACCGATTGTAATTTCTCAAGGATCAATCTTTTTTTGGTTATTTCAGGTGCTATTTCATATTCTTTTAAAACGCTTAAAAACCTCTGTGTTTCACCTTGAGCCTCAAGTATCTTCTTTTGAGCATAAGCTTCGGCTTCTCTCAAAATCTTTTCTGCTTGACCTTGGGCTTTTGGAATAACATCATTTGCATACTTTGTCGCCTCATTTATAAACCTTTCTTTATCTTGTTTTGCATTGTTTACATCATCAAATGCAGCAACAACCTGATCAGGTGGTGCAACCTCTTGCAAATATACCTTGTTAATTAGTATCCCCGAATCGTAACTATCTAATATCTCCTGGACTTTTTCTGCAGTCTCAAGAGCTATTTTATCCCTCTCAACAGTTAAAACATCGTCAATAGTTCTTACTGCAATTCTTTCCCTTAAAACAGACTCTGTTGTAAACCTTACCAGCTCTTTGCCATTTATAACATTAAACGCAAATTTTACAGGATCCTTTATTCTATATTGTACTGCTGCTTCAACACTGATGATATTTCCATCGCCTGTTAACATCAGCGCTTCTTCATTTACAGTTCTGTATGAAATTTTTCCATAGCTTTCAATAGTCCTAAAACCTATTTCTTCCTTTCTAATAGTCTCAACATCTACAATTACGTGAGATTGAAATGGATAAGGAAGATGAAAATGTATACCAGGACCTGTCGAATGTGTATATTTTCCAAAAGTTTTAATAAGTGCAACTTCAGATGGGCCAACTTGATAAACACCTATTGACAAATAAATTAAAATGATAATTGCTAGAACAAGCCAACCAATTAATTTCTTCCACATCAAACCACCTCCAAATAAATAAATGGGGGATCTATTTCCCCCATTTATCTTAAAACTTAATAATTAAAATTCAACAAATTTATCCTTTGGCGCACCACATACAGGACATTTTTCTGGTGCTTCGTCTTCTACTGTATATCCACAAACTGGACAGATATAAATTTTTTCTGCTGGATAATCCTCACCTTTTTCAACTAATTCTTTTGCTTTTTTGTACATATCCGCATGTATTTTTTCTGCCTCCAATGCAAAGTGCGTACTTCTAACAGCATCTTTTTCATCTTGAAATTCTGCAGCATTTTTATAGACTGGATACATCTCTTCAATTTCAAAAGTTTCTCCATCAATACAGCTTTGAACGTTATCTTTCATATCATCAGAAAGTTTTTTCAAAACTTTAAAATGATTCTTTGCATGAACATACTCTGCATATGCAATTGCTTTAAAAAGTTTTGAAAGTTTTAAAAGCCCCTTTTTTTCTGCCTCTTCTGCAAATATTAAATATTTCATATGCGCCATAGATTCACCTGCAAAAGCTGCTTCTAAAAATTGTTTTGTCATCTCACGCATACCTTTCACCTCCCCATTTGTTATTATATCATTTTTTCTCTATAAGGTTCAAATCTCCAAGTTTTAAAAAGAGATTGTCTAGATTCTTTAAAAATGCAAGTCTATTCATTCTAATATCATCTTGCTTTGTCATAACAAAAACATTATCAAAGTAATTATCTATATATGGCCTTAATTCAATCAAGTACTTTAAGGCTATATCGATGTTTAGATTATCTATTGCCTCAAGTATCTTTGGCTTTTGCTCTATATACTTATTAAATAACTCTTTTTCTGCTTCATCTAGGAACTTTGTACTATCAAATTCATATGAATCAAATTTGCTGGAAATGTTATGCACACGTTCAAATCCTGTAAGAAGGTGTTGAAATTCTTCTTGTTCTACAATGTCAATCAACGATTCTGATACAAGTCTTCCATACAATGGTTTTTTCCAAAATCTTCTTACAGCCCTTGCTATATCGTACCTTGTATTTTGATTAAATAACTCATACCTTGTTTCAAAAAATTCAATAAGTTCATTTGGAATATCTTTTGAAAATAAACTTGCAGCAAACTTTGAAAGATTTTCAAGGTCAATATTGAAACTATATTTGACTATAATTTCAAATATGGTATCAGTTTTTTTCCTAAGTCCAAATGGATCTTTTGAACCAGTTGGAATATTTCCTACTAAAAAGTTTCCTACAATAGTATCAATTCTATCAGCTATTGCGACAACTGCACCTGTTAAACTTTCTGGAACATCTTTATAGTGTTCTTCTATTCCAATTGCAACTTTATAATCTTCTCCATCTTTTAGTGCATATATTCTTCCCATAGTTCCTTGAAGCTCAGGAAATTCATACACAACATTCGATGCAATATCTGCCTTACAAAGATGGGCTATTCTTAAAATCCTTACCTTATCTGAATATCCAATGCTTAAATCATCGCACAACTTTTCTGAAATTTTTTCAATTCTTTCAACTTTATCCATTAAAGTTCCAAGATCCTTCTGGAAAATTATATCCTTTAAAGATTCATTAAATTTCTCCAATGGTATTTTCAAATCTTTTTCATAGTAATACCTTGCATCTTCCAATCTTGCATTTACAACTTTCTCGTAACCTTTCTTTATAATATCTATATTACCAGTTGGTGAGTCAATAAATGAAAGAAATTTATTGGTTATCTTTTCACCCTCATATACTGTAAATGACCTCTGGTGATGTTTAATAGTTGTAGTAATTAATTCCTCAGGCAATTTTAAATACTCTTTAGAAAAACTTCCCTCAACTACTTGTGGATACTCACAAAGTGTTACTACTTCATCTATTAAATCTTCATCTTTTAAAACACTGTAATTTGAAAGAATATCTTCTACCACTTTTTTTCTCTCATCGTGTAGAGCAATAACATTTGTATCTTTGAGCTTTTTAAAATAATCATCTATTCCATATATTTCTATAGGCTCGTCTTTAACAAATCTATGACCAAACGTCTTATTGTCCGCTTTTAAATCAAAAATTTCAAAATCCAAAACTTTTCCATTATATAATGACAAAATCCAGTGAGGAATTCTAACAAAAGAATAAGTTCCATTACCCCACCTCATCGGTTTTCTAAAACTTAATTTTGAAATAATACTTGGAATGTTTTCTTTCAAAATAACGTCTGAACTTTTTCCTTCTATCTTTTTTTCTATATATACATAGTTATCTTTTATTACAATATCTTCTAAAGAAGCCCCATTTGATTTTAAGAAACCTTCAAGCGCTCTTGTAGCCTGCTTGTTTTCATCATATGCAATATTTACAGAAGGCCCCCTCTTTTGGACAATTTTATCACCTTGTTTTTCATCGAGATCTTTTATATAAAATCCAAAACGCCTTGGAGCATAAAAAACTTTCAATTCACCATATGATAAGCCTTCATCTTCCAAAAGTTTTGAAATCTTTTCATTCAATTGAACCAATATGTTCTCAACTTCTGTGGTTGGAAGTTCTTCAACACCTATTTCAAAAATGTACTCAGCCATTAATTTTCACCTTCCTCAATTTCTAAAAATCTTTTTGCACATTGCATAGCCATACTTCTTATATCTCTAATATAATTCTGTCTTTGTGCAACACTAATTGCATTTCTTGCATCAAGAAGGTTAAAGGTATGAGAACACTTGACTAATTGCTCATATGCTGGAAGAAATAGATTATTTTCTATCAATCTATTAAACTCTTCCCTGTATAATTCGTATAATTTAAATAACTTTTCAACATCAGCCATTTCAAAGTTATAAATTGAAAATTGTTTTTCGTTTTCTAAAAAGAGCTCCCCATATTTTACATCCTTATTCCACATAACATCATAAACGTTATCTACACCTTGAAGATACATTGCTATTCTTTCTAAACCGTATGTAATTTCAAGTGGTATCTTTTTCAAAGATATGCCTCCAACTTGTTGAAAATAAGTAAACTGTGTAATTTCCATTCCATCGAGCCAAACTTCCCAACCAACACCCCACGCACCAAGTGTAGGTGATTCCCAGTTATCCTCAACAAATCTTATATCATGCTCTCTAGGATTAATTCCCAATGCTTCTAGTGATTTTAAATAAAGTTCCTGAGAATTTTCAGGGTTTGGCTTTATAATCACCTGATACTGCAAAAATCTTTGCATTCTATTCGGATTTTCCCCATACCTTCCATCTGTTGGCCTTCTACTTGGTTGAACAAATGCAACTCTCCAATCTCTGCTTCTTAAGACTCCAAAAAAGGTTGATGTATGGAATGTTCCTGCACCCATTTCCATATCATATGGTAGGTCTATAAAACAGCCATTTTGAGCCCAAAACTCATCTAATTTTTTTATCACATCTTGCAAATACACCGTATATCTCCTCCTTTATCTTCCAGGAACATATAAACTAAATGTTTTCATCAAATTATCTACCTTCATATCCTCTATATGAACAATCTTTGTTGGGTGAAATGATGAGCCTACACCATAAAATAAAAGATATACTTTGCCAGCCTTTCCTACAACAATATCAGCATCTGGTGGAACTATTATATCGTAATCCGTCATAATCTTTGGACTTTTAAAGTAATAAAACTTATACTTTGAAAGTCCAGGGTAAATTTCTCTTGAAAAATACGTCTTTTTGTCATCTTTAACCGTAACCCAGCTAGGTTCATTGCCAACTACAAAAACCATGAAATATCCAGTTCCTGGCTCATCTTCAATATTATTTAAAATGTATTCTAGATCAGCTCCAAAATTTTTTAAATAATTAACCGAAAGTATGTATTTATCCAAAACCGAGTTTGGTCCAAATTTGCTTTCAAGATCTTTTAGTTTAACTTCGTAACCATTTAATTTGTTCTCAACAAATTTTTTCAAAGAATTATACTCATCTAAAATTTTTCTATACCTGAAAAAATTACCAAAAGCAAAAAAGACTGTGATTATAAAAAGTATTATTACCCCAAATACTAAAACATAAGGCCAAATACGCTCCCGTCTTCTTTTGTGAATCATAAAATCACCTTCCTTGATTTATCAACAAGTGCTAAAGACTTAAAAAGAAAACCAATCATAATCCCAAATATAAATGTCGATGTTCCACCATAGCTTAAAAATGGAAGCGGAATTCCTGTTACTGGCATTATACCTATATTCATTCCAATATTTTCAAAAACATGAAATACAAATGCTGATAGAATTCCGACAGAAACAAGTCTCCAAAAATCGTCTTTAAAATCTTTCATCTTACTAAACGCTCTAATTATAATAACTAGATATGCTGCAAGGACTAGTATACTTCCTAAAAATCCAAATTGTTCGCCAATTGCCGAAAAAATAAAATCTGTTTCCATTTTTGGAACATATTTACCATTTACAGCCGGAGAAATTAAATACCCTCTTCCAAGAAGTCCGCCAGAACCAACTGCATTTTTCGACATTATAACATTGTAGGCAGCTCCTTGTGCATATTTTTCTGGGTTTAAAAACGATAATATCCTTGCGCGCTGATAGTCTTTCAAAAAGAAAAAGTATATTATTGGAATAGCACCTATTCCACTTCCAACTATAGGTAGGATATACTTAAAAGATACCCCTGAAAACAAAAGCATTGTAAACCATACAAAGATATGTAACACCGACATTCCTAAATCCGGTTCCCTTAATATCAAAAATACTGGAACTGCTAAAACAAGAATCGAGAAAAACAAAGATCTTAAATCTTTTTTTACAAAGATAATTGATAGCATAAGTATTAACGATAATTTTGAAAGTTCTGAAGGTTGAAAAGAAAGTCCAAAAAATCTAAACCATCTTATAGAACCATATATCCTAGTTCCAAAAATCAACACAGCAGCCAGTAAAACTACAGAAATTATATATAAAGGTATCACTAATTTCTTAATCAAATTTTCTTTAAGAAAATAAATAAAAATTGCTGCTCCTATTGCCAGCAAGTCCCAGAAAAATTGTTTAACAACCAAATATTTAGATACGCTATATAAATTCAAAAGTCCAAAAACAATTAAAAATATAACCGAAATTAAAATTATAAAATCAAATTTTTTGTTCTCTTTCATTTTATTCACCAAAGAAATTATATCATAAATTATAAAATGTATATATTTAACATTCTTTTAATAAAAGACTTATTGACAGAAGAAATATATTATGTTAAAATCTGACTTGCGAGGCGACGTGGCCAAGCGGTCAAAGGCGGGGGTCTGCAAAATCCCTATTCGTGGGTTCAAATCCCACCGTCGCCTCCAAAGTAAAGTGGGCTCGTAGCTCAGTTGGCAGAGCGTCCGGCTCATAACCGGATGGTCGGGGGTTCGATTCCTCCCGAGCCCACCAGAAGGGAGCAATAGCTCCCTTTTATTCTGAAAACCCGTTCCATCTAAAAAAGGTGGGACCAAAAGACCGAGGGAGGAGGTGCAAGAATGAGAATATACGAAACAATGTTTATCATCAAACCAGACATTGCAGAAGAAGAAAGAGAAAAAATTGCAAACGGTGTTGTAGAATTTTTGAAAGAAAAGTTAAATGCACAAATAGACAATGTAGACAGATGGGGAATAAGAAAAACAGCATATCCACTTAAGAAATACAACGAAGCAGATTACACGGTGGTATATTTCAGGGCAACTGGAGAAAATCTTAACGAGCTTGAAATGTATTTTAAAGTCAGACCAGAATTTTTAAGATGGCAAACATTTAGAAGAATCGACCTAGAAAAGAAAGAAAGAAAAACAGCAAAAAAAGTGGAGACGGTTGAAAATACCGAGAAGGTGGAAGAGTGAACTATAATAAGGTCGTCCTGGTTGGGCGGCTGACGAGGGATCCAGAAGTTAAACAAACAATAAATGGGACAATAGTTGCGACATTTACAATAGCAGTAAATAGAAGCAACAGAAGGGACAATGATGAAGTAGATTTTATAAGAATAGTTACATTCAGCAGATTAGCGGAATTCGTTCAAAATTATTTGACCAAAGGTAGACTAGTCCTTGTTGAAGGAAAACTAAGAATAAATAGATGGCAGACAAGTGACGGACAAAACAGGACTACTCCAGAAATTTGGGCAGATCAAGTTACGTTTATGGACAAGAAAGATGATGTTCCAATAGTACCGGAAGCTGAAAATGAAATTGAATATGACGAGTTGTTTGATAACAATGATAATGATGAACCGCCATTTTGATCTTTGAAAAAAGGAGGTAATATAAATGAGATATAGAAGAAAGAGAAAACCAAAAGTATGTAAGTTATGCCAATCAAAGGTAGAATATGTTGACTACAAAGATGTCAAACTTCTAAGAGAATTTTTAACAGAAAAAGAAAAGATAATTCCAAGAAGAATTACCGGAAATTGTGCAAAACACCAAAGAATGGTTAAAATTGCAATTAAGAGAGCAAGACAAATGGCACTTTTACCCTATGTAAAGTATTGACAGGTTCTTTGATATAAGGTATAATAGAAACCGCAGCGAGCCAGCGTAGCTCAATTGGCAGAGCGATTGATTTGTAATCAATAGGTTGAGGGTTCGAGTCCCTCCGCTGGCTCCAAGTATAGGTGGTGAGGTGCCCGAGCGGCCAAAGGGGGCGGACTGTAAATCCGCTGGCAGAATGCCTTCGAAGGTTCGAATCCTTCCCTCACCACCAGATTTTTTTAATAGGAGGGAAGACGATGAGAATGCAAGTCGCTTTGAAATGTTCTGAATGTGGAAATAAAAATTATTATACGACTCGAGAAAAAAACAAGAAGGAAAAGTTAGAACTTAGAAAATATTGTCCAAAATGTAATAAACACACGAAGCATGTAGAGACTAAAGCATAAAAACGCAGGGGCGTAGCTCAACTGGCAGAGCACCGGTCTCCAAAATCGGGTGTTGCGGGTTCAAGTCCTGCCGCCCCTGCCAAATTTTTTTATGGGGGAGATGCCAGATGGAAAAATTAAAAAAATTTTTTAGAGAAGTAAAGACTGAAATTAAAAAGACACATTGGCCAAATAGAAAAGAGCTTTGGGGAGCAACAGGTGTTGTTCTGGTTATTTTGTTGGTTACCGGTGTTTACTTCTTTGCTCTTGACTTGATTTTCTCAGGCGCATTGAGTGCTTTATTTAAGTTTTTTTAATTTTTGAGGTGGTATAAATGAAAAAAAGATGGTATATTTTACAAACATTGGCGGGGTATGAAGCTACCGCCAAAGAGAATTTGGAAGCGAAAATAAAAGCTCAAGGACTTGAGCATGTTATTTCTAGGGTACTTTTACCCGAAGAAGTTGTTATTGATGCTTCTTCAAAATCATCTGAAAGACACATCGTCTCCTTAAATGCTAAAATTCTTGTATCAAATGGTACTTTAGTTAAAAAAGGTGACGTTTTAGCTGAAGAGCCAGCTATAAGGGTTAGAAGAGATGGCATTGTAACTGATGTAAGAAATGCCAAAAAGGTTGTTATAGAAACTGAAGATAAGAAATTTACCAAAACATATGTTATTCCTCAGAAAAATAAACCAATTACAGGACTTAAAATTGGTGGACACGTAAAGCAAGGAATGCCACTTTCCAGTGATGAAGAAATTATTTGTGAAATAGATGGAAAAATTATTCAAACCGAAAATATGAAAAGAATTGTTGTAAGAAATTCAATTAGTGAAATAGATGTATATGTTGTTCCAAATGAAACATTTGTTTCTACCATTAAGAAAGGAACACAGGTAAAAACTGGGCAGATACTAGCTGAGCCAAAAAAGGTTACCGCAAAAAGTTCTGGGAGAATTGAAATCATAGATTTTCCAACAAAAAAAGAAATAAAGGTTCAAAAAGTAAAGGTTAGAAAGCTTTTCCCGGGTTATCTCTTTGTTGAAATGATCATGAATGACGAATTTTGGCATTTTGTTAGAACCGTTCCTGGAATTATAGATTTTGTTTCCTCAGGCGGTAGACCAATTCCAATTAATGATAAAGAAGCAAAAGTTCTATTGAGACTTGCTGGTGTTGAAGAAACACCACAGGTAGAAAAAGAAAAGGAAATAAAGATTGAATTTGATTTCGAAGTAGGAGACTCTGTAAAAATTGTTTCAGGACCATTTGAAGGTTTTGTTGGTAGCGTAAAAGAAATTAACCCTGAGCACAATGAATTGAAAGTTTCTGTTACCATTTTTGGTAGAGAGACACCAGTCACTGTTCATACCAGTGAAGTTGAAAAAGTTTGATATACTTGTTACCAAGTGGGAGGGTTAACCCTATAACCACAAGAAGGAGGTTGTATTATGGCAAAAAAGGTAGTTGCACAGGTAAGATTGCAACTTGAAGCAGGAAAAGCTACTCCTGCACCACCAGTTGGTCCTGCATTAGGTCAACGTGGTGTAAACTTAATGGAATTCTGTAAGAAGTTTAACGCAGCGACTGCTGATAAAGCAGGTATGATAATTCCAGTAATTATCACAGTATACGAAGATAGGTCATTTACATTTATTACAAAAACACCACCAGCATCATTCTTGTTGAAAAAAGCAGCAAAATTAAACTCTGGTTCTCAAGAACCAAAGAGAAAAATGGTAGGAAAAGTTACAAGAGACCAAATTAAAGAAATTGCAGAAATCAAAATGAAAGATTTAAATGCAAATGATATTGAAGCGGCCATGAAGATAATTGAAGGAACCGCAAAAAGTATGGGAATTGAGGTTGTAGACTAATAAATTTTAGGAAGGAGGAGGCAAAATGCCGAAGCACTCCAAAAGGTATAATGAGGTAAGAAAACTTGTAGACAGAAACAAAGACTATGACTTAAACGAAGCAATCGATCTTGCTAAAAAAGTTGCAACAGCTAAATTTGATGAAACAGTTGAACTACACATAAAAACAAACATCGATTACAGAAAATCTGACCAACAAATTAGAAGTACTATTTCATTGCCACATGGTACTGGTAAAGAAGTTAAGGTTTTGGTATTTGCAACTGGTGAAAAGGCTGAAGAAGCAAAAGCAGCAGGCGCAGATTATGTTGGAGCAGAAGATTTAGCTGAAAAGATACAAAAAGAAAACTTCTTGGATTTTGACGTTGCAATAGCAACACCAGATATGATGAGAGTAATAGGTAAACTAGGTAAAATTCTTGGTCCAAGAGGCTTAATGCCAAATCCTAAAGCTGGCACAGTCACAAATGATGTTGCTTCAGCAGTTAAAGAATTCAAAAAAGGTAGAATGGAAGTCAGAACCGATAAAACAGGAAACTTACATATTCCAGTTGGTAAAGCATCATTTGACAACGAAAAGTTAAAAGAAAATATAAAGTCAGCATACGAGCAAATATTGAATTTAAAACCAGCAGGAGTTAAAGGTAACTTTATAAAGAAAGTTGTCCTTTCAACAACAATGGGACCTGGTATAAAAGTTGATCCTGCAACATTAACACAATAAAGTAATAAAATCTCCCTTTCAACTTTGAAAGGGAGATTTTTTATTAAATTAAAGATCTTCGCCAAAAATGATTATTTTAGTATCTTTATATAATTTTTTTACTATGCAAAAAAAAATGCTCCACCCAAGATGGAGCATTTTTTATACATTAATATTTATCTTTTACCTTGGAGCGGGCGACGGGATTTGAACCCGCGACCTCCTGCTTGGCAAGCAGGCGCTCTACCACTGAGCTACACCCGCATACTTTCTTCTTGGTGCGAGAGGTGGGACTTGAACCCACACGGGCGCGAGCCCACTGGATTCTAAGTCCAGCGCGTCTGCCAATTCCGCCACTCTCGCCCCTCTGGTGACCCGGGCGGGATTCGAACCCGCGGCCCCCTGATTAAAAGTCAGGTGCTCTACCTGCTGAGCTACCAGGTCAACCGTCACAAGCCGATTAAAATAATACCATATACTTTATGTTCTGTCAAGTTTCTACAAAACTACAAAAGTAAATTATTCTTTAATTTTTGTTTTTATCTTTGTACATCATTTCATCTGCTATTCTAATAGCATCTTCAAACCCTTTATCCAACATACAGTAGCCAATTGATACCCCAACATTCACATCTTTATCTTCTACATTAATATTTCTTGATACATGTTCTTTAATTCTTTGAATTAATTTTTCTAGACCTTCTCTAGTTGAATTTACTAATATTATAAACTCATCTCCGCCATACCTTATTATTAGATCATCACTTTTTACTGTATTTTTTAATCTCCTTGAAATTATTCTTAATACTTCATCGCCAACAAGATGCCCAAAACTATCATTAACTTCTTTAAAATTATCCAAATCCAAAAAAATCAAATAATTATACTTACTGTTATCAATATAATCTAAAACTGCTCTATTGTATAAACCTGTCAATAAATCAATATTTTTTTCTTCTAATCTTTCTTTAACTCTTAAAATATTCAAAATTGGTTTTGATAATTCTTCAGTGATTATATCAAAAAGAATTTTATCAATCTTTTTCAGTCTTTTCTTTCTATACCAATCAACATTTAATATTGCATAGACCTCTCCGTTATAAACTAATGGAATACCGCACCACGATCTTGTATCTATACCTTTAACTTCTTTCCAATACTTAGTTTTCAAAACATCAGAAATAAAGTAATAGCGTTTTTTGGAAATAATTTGGCTGAGATTATACGGTGTATTATTTTGTAAAAATTCTCCCAAAATCTCAAGTGGTTTATCATCCAAATTATAGTTCCAAACAATAAATCTCCACATTTTTTCTTTTGGAGTTAAAAGAAGAGACCAAGCTTGAGCTTCTAAAATCTCAACTATAAACTCAAATATTTCCTTTAAAGTATCTATAGTATCATCTTTATCGTCATATTTATTAAAAATCTTATACACTCTATACAAAAAATTCTTTTCAAAAGCCTTTTTGCATGAAAAATCAAAACAACCGACTTTTTTCAAAACTTTTAAGTTTCTCCAAAAATAGAGAAATAAAATTAGCAAAAAAAATGCTAAAATAAAAACAAAATATATCATTTTTTTACTCCTTTTTATTTATCTAACAAATCTTTATATACTCCTGGACTAGAATCTGGAATTTCAATTGCTCCAACTGCTTTCTTATAATATTCAACAGGTCCCGCATCTCCAATTATAGCGTATGCATATCCTACATTAAGCATATCCTGTAACGCTCTTAAAAGCAAAGCTTTACCAATACCTTTCTTTCTATATTCTTTTAAAACACCGGTTGGTCCAAAAAAACCTCTTGATGTCGTGTCATAGCATGCAAAACCAACAATATCTTTACTTTCTTTTTCATATGCAATAAAAACGGATATTGGATTGTTTGAAAACGCGACATCAACTTCACTTGCCCAAAGTTTTCCAAAATTTTTTAAAGTCCACTCGACAACATGAATCTTTTCAGGACCAATAGGTCTTTTTATAAGAATATTTTCTGATAAATCGTAACTAAAATCTAAATCATATAATTTGACAATTAAATCCGACATGTTTTCACCTCATTTCTATATTCATATTATATAACAAATTATGTTAAAATTAAAAAAATGACAAAAAAAAGGGGGAATTAATATGCATTTATCTATGATTGTTGTTACAGACATATTTGGAGGTTTTGCCATTTCTGAATACGATAAAATAGAGTGGGGATCTAAAGAAGATAAAGCGCACTTTAGAGAACTTACAACAAAGATCGGAACAGTAATAATGGGGCGAAAAACGTACGAAAGTATTGGTTTTCCTCTAAAAGACCGCTTAAATATTGTTCTTACAAGTAAAAATTACAAAAATTCAGAAAATCTTATTTTTTTAAATGAATCACCAATTCAAGTAATAAGATTTTTGGAAAAAAATAAAATTAATGAAGCTGCAGTTATTGGTGGTAAATCAGTTTTCAAGCAATTTTTTCCATATATTGATAAAATTTATATTACAATTGAACCAATTACTCTTGAAAATGCAGAAAAACTTTCTTTTCCATATCAACAATTCAAGTTAATTTCAACTAATATTTTAAATGAAAAAGGAACCATTCTCCTAGAATATTCAAAATTACAATGAAAATCTTTACATAATAGTTGCCATTTTTCTATAATAATGATAATATAATTTTGATTAAAATATTATTTTTTTATTAAAATATATGTGGGGGAAAAAATGAAAAAACTCGGCTTCTCTATTCTTATATTTATACTATTATTCCTGTTTCTAAACCAATTAGTCAAAGTAGACGGTATCCCATTAAACGATATTAACCTACCATATACTACACTTAGCAAACCTTCAACAATTACTTTGTCAACTACTATTAAAGTTGACAAGTTTTATAGTTATCTCTTTTTTGGAAAGGTTTCCGCAAGCAAGATTAAAATTCTTGTAGAAAATGATGAAATATTTGAGCTTGGAACAGTTTCTGGAAACCTATGGCCCAAAGCAATTGTTGTAAAGATCCCAGAAAAATTTTACAATAAAAAGGTAAATTTAAAAGTCATTTTATTTGGAGTTTACGATATCGGCATACATTATACTCCAGTTTTGACTGACCAAAAAGCTGCTAACCTCCATGCAACATTAATTAAAGTATTCAGACAAGATTTTTATATCTTTTCACAAGGTATAACATTTATTGTTGGAATAATTCTAATATTGTCCTCTTTAAAATTTGAAAAAAATATCGAAAAATCTATTTTCTACACCGGTCTTTCTTCAATTTTTACATTTTTAATGCTATTTGATTTTCAATTTAGAGCTTATTCAGGAGATATCTCAACATTTATATTCTTTAGAAAAATCTTTATATCTTCTGCGGTACTTGCCCAATGCTTTAACGTTATAGGCTTTAGTTCGCTTTTAAACAAAAACAAAAAAATCTTTCTTCTTCCAACACTTATATTATTGTCCATTTTCTTTGCATTTAATTCTTTAAGTTCATTCAATCTTTTAAGTAGTATTTTAAATGTTTACATAATAATTCTATCTTCTTCTATTTTTTATTTGGTATACAAAAACAAACTTAAAATATTTTATTTTAGCACAAACTTTCTTATTTTATCAATTTTGCAAACAATATATCTTCTTTTTACAAAAGCATCCAGTGAAATTATGCTTCCATATGGTATTGTAATCTTTAGAACTGGAATAAGCTTAATTTTAATAAAAAAGTTTGAAGAGATTGTAAAAGAAAAAGAAAACCTCAAGGATCTTACATTCGTAGATCCTATGACACAACTTTTTAATCGCAATATAATTGAAAACATCCCAAACAAGGGAAAATTAATTTTAATAGATTTAGACAATTTTAAAGAATTAAACGACACCCTCGGCCATCAATTTGGAGATAAAATTTTAAAAGAATTTGCAGATATTTTAAAAGAAAACACAAGATCAACAGATTATGTTATAAGACTTGGCGGCGATGAATTTGCCATAGTTACTGACACAGAAAATCCAGAACAATTGGTTAATAGGATCAGGAAAAATTCAATTAAGAAACTAAAATTAGATTTTTCATATGGTATTTCCAACAATTTTAACTTTGATAAAGCATACAGTGTTGCAGATAAAAGGTTATACACTATGAAGAATGAAAAAAAGAAGCTAAAGAAGTAACCTCCCTCCTTACCCGCCTTTTGTTACGTTTAAATTGCCTGTATTGTTTTTAAATTAACAAAGTAAATTTTATTTGACTAACTTTTATGTTTTTTGATATAATATTAACCAAGCATTACATTTTTGAGAGGAGGGGATATGGTGGCTAGGCAAAAGTGGGGATCTAGATGGGCTTTTGTTCTTGCGGCAGTAGGGTCAGCTGCTGGTCTTGGTAATGCTTGGAGATTCCCTTACATGGCATATTCAAACGGTGGTGGTGCTTTCTATGTTCCATATTTTATTGCTCTATTTTTGGTAGGTATTCCACTACTTATGGCCGAATTTGCAATCGGTCAAGGGCTTCAAAGTAGTGCTCCAAAGTCAATGGCAATAATAAGAAAGAACGCAGAGTTCATTGGTTGGTTTGCCGTTATTGGCGGTGCAATCATTACTTTCTACTATAACGTCATTATGGCTTATATTTTCAACTATCTTTACTACTCCTTTGGAGTTGCCTGGAAAGATGATCCAAATGGTTTCTTCTTTGGAAAATTTTTACAAGTTTCAAGTGGACCTGGTGAGCTTGGTTCAATTAGATGGCCAATTGTTATTGGTCTTGCTCTAACCTGGCTATGGATATACTTTATACTAAGAAAAGGTACAACTTCAGTCGGAAAAACAGTTGCATGGACAGTACCACTTCCAGTTGTACTTCTTTTAATCCTTGGAATCAGGGGAATCACGTTAGATGGTGCTGCAAAAGGATTGAATTTCTTGTTTGAACCAAACTTTGCAAAACTTGCTGATCCAAGAGTTTGGGCAAATGCATTTGGCCAGATATTCTTCACCTTGAGTCTTGCATTTGGAATCATGATCGCATATGGTAGTTATAACAAAAAAGAAGAAGATATTGCAAACAACGCTATTATAACCGCTCTTGGAAATAGTGCAACATCTTACCTTGCAGGTATTGCAGTATTTTCTGTTCTTGGCTATATGGCAACTCAGTTATCCGTTCCAGTTGATAAAGTAGTCAGTGGTGGAATAGGCCTTGCATTTGTAGTTTATCCACAAGCTATTTCTCTCTTCCCAGGTGGAGTTGTTGTACAATCAATTATCGGTCTTTTATTCTTCTTAATGCTTTTAACACTAGGTATTGACTCTGCATTTTCCCTTGTCGAAGCAGTCGAAGCTGCTGCATCAGACAAATTTAAGGTAAATAAAAAGGCATTTTTGATAGGCTTTTCAATCTTTGGATTCCTAGCAGGCCTTTTGTTCTCAACACAAGGAGGACTTTACTGGCTTGACATCATCGACCACTTTGTAAGCGTTTATGGACTTTTAATTGCTGGAATTTTGGAATCAATAATAATAGGTTGGTTGTTTGGTGCAGAAAAACTTAGAAAATACATCAATGAAGTCTCTGAAATTAAAATTGGAAAATGGTTTAATTTCTCAATAAAGTTCCTTATACCTGCTGTACTAATTATAATTTTAGGGCTCAATTTCTTTGATGAACTTAAAAAACCATACGGTGATTATCCATCATGGGCATTGTGGACCGGATTTTCAATGCTTATTATAACCCCAATAATTGCAATTATACTTTCAAAGATTCCTCCAAAAGATAAAGATTATTACAAAAAAGTAGAAATTGATCTTACGGAAGGAGGAAACTAATCATGAGTGTAAGTGCTATTATATTCTTAATTTTAGCAGGTGTTGTCTTGTTCGGTGGGCTTTTCTGGGCACTTGGTATCGCTGCAAAATCTCAAAAAAAGTAATATAACATTTATCTATATCCCCCATCCTTTTTTGGATGGGGGATTTTTTATATACATTAATTCGCAAAACTAACTAAAAAGATGTATAATATAAACGGAGGTGAAAAAATGGAAAAAATAAAAATTGAAGATTTATTTAATTTTAATTTTTTGTCAGGGATTTCATTATCAGATGATGGAAAGTATCTTGCCTTTGTAGTAAGCAAAGCAAATGAAGAAAAAAACAACTATACATCAAATATTTGGCTTCTTCATACAACGGATAGCAAATTAAAAAAGCTAACAACATACGGAAACGAAAGCAATTTTATATGGCTAGATAACAAAACAATACTCTTTCAAAGTATTCGAGAAGATGATGAAAAGCAGAGAAAGCAAAATGGAGAAAAATTTTCTTCATTTTATAAAATAAGCGTTGATGGAGGAGAAGCTGAAAAATATTTTGAAATACCACTAATTGTTAAAAAAATTAAAAAGCTCGACAGTGAAAATTTTGTAATTCTTGGTGAATATAATATATATGACAACGACAAAGATTACATTATCTTAGATGAAATACCATTTTGGTCTAATGGTGCAGGTTTTACAAACAAAAAAAGAACCAGGTTATATCTTTTCAATTTAAAAAATAAAGAAATTATTCCAATATCTGGAGAGTATGAAAATGTTTCACATTTTGATATTGCAAAAAATGGAAAAAATATATTATTTATTTCAAATGAATATAAAGATAAAATGGAGATACGCTCAGACTTGTTTATATATAACCTAGAAACCAAAGGAAAAGAAAAGCTAACTCATGATGATCCATTTAGATATGCATACGCTTACTTTTTAGATGATTCAATTATATTTGCTGGAAGTGACATGAAAAATTTTGGAGTAAATGAAAATCCAAAATTTTATCTTCTTGATCCAAAATCAAAAAAAGTCACATTATTAACTCCTAATTTTGATTTAAGTATAAGAAACAGTGTCGGTTCAGATTGCAGATATGGTAGTTACAATAATGCTGCTGTCGACGAAAATTACCTTTATTTTGTAACCACTGAATATAGTAGTTCCTACTTAAATAGAATAGATAAAACTGGTAAAATAGAAAAACTTACAGTAAATGGTGGCTCAATCGATGGATTTGACGTAAAAAATGGAGAAATTTATTTCATTGGCCTAAAAAATTTTAAATTGCAAGAAATATACAAGCTTGAAAAAGCAGAAAAACAAGTAACGTTCTTTAATGAACGGCTTGTAAATGAAAGAAAAATATCAAAACCAGAAAAGTTTACATTCACTAACAAAGATGGAATTGAACTAGAAGGTTGGATTATTAAACCAGTAGATTTTGAAGAAGGAAAAAAATATCCTGCAATATTAGATATTCATGGTGGTCCAAAGACTGTATATGGAGAAGTTTTCTTTCACGAAATGCAAATATGGGCAAGTGAAGGCTATGTAGTTATGTTTACAAACCCAAGAGGAAGCGACGGAAGAGGCAATAAATTTGCAGATATTAGAGGCAAATACGGCACAGTAGACTATGAAGATCTAATGAGCTTTGTAGATGAAGCATTAAAAAGATATCCATTTATCGATAAAGAAAGGTTAGGAGTAACTGGTGGTTCATACGGTGGGTTTATGACAAATTGGATAATAGGTCATACAGATAAATTCAAAGCTGCTGTATCTCAAAGAAGTATTTCTAATTGGATATCTAAATTTGCAACAACAGACATAGGTTACTACTTTGTAGCAGATCAGCAATCAGCTACCCCATGGGACAATTTTGAAAAGCTCTGGTGGCATTCTCCTATGAAATATGCAGATAAAGTTAAAACTCCTACACTTTTCATTCACTCAGATGAAGATTATAGATGCTGGATTGCAGAAGCAATTCAAATGTTTACTTCTCTCAAATATTTTGGAGTTGAAAGTCGTCTTGTTATTTTAAAAGGCGAAAATCACGATCTTAGCAGAAGTGGAAAACCAAAAAACAGAATAACACGCCTAAGAGAAATAACAAATTGGTTTAACAAATATCTAAAAGAGTGATGCATTCGCATCACTCTTTTTTTACAATCAATCATTTAAAAATTTTAGCCTAAAATATCCCAAAAACGCCTTATTAAGCCTTATTGGCCGCCATGTCATATCCCCAAGCATCATATCTTCAAACCTTACATATCTTATCTCTCCACCTGGTCCTGTATGGTAAACAAAACCATTTGTTGTATAAATCATTACATGAAATGGAAAGTCTGGATCTTCTGGGTGAAAAAAGAAAACTAGGTCGCCAACTTTTGCATGCTTTTTTTCAAAAGAAACAAATTCAACGTTATACATTAAAAGATTGTAAGCTGTAACATACGGCACAAAATCTTTTCCGTCAAAAAAGATATTAACTGAAAGTGGAGTATCAGGATAGTTGTATTTTTTAACATCCTCAAAAATCGGCCCCCTGTATCCTGTTTTTTTTATCCAGTTCATGTCATGCTTTTTTAATGCCTCTTTTAATGAATAAAATACAAAACCAGCACAATCTTTTGTTTTGAACGAGGGGTGCTCATTATCTACGTTGTCAAGGGCAATCGAGACAAACCAGAGTCTAAAATTTAAACTATCATTCAAGTCTAATGCAAGCTTTGAAAATCCTTCATTCATTCCAATGGGAAATAATAAAGTTGTGCAAATTGCCATCAAAAACATTAAGAAAATCTTCAACTTCTTTTCTATCATATTCTCTCAACCACCAATATATCAAACCTTCCTGGTATTTTTCATCTAAACCATATAATACCCAATGCAATAACTCATGAAGTAATACTTTCTCATATACTCCTTTTTTCGTCAAGATATTTATCGGTTGCAAAATTATCTTAAAATCAAAATATACTCCTCCAATGCTATAAGGCATTCCTGTAATTTTGTTAAATTCCTGCAACGACCTACTTTCAAATATAACAACAGGTCTTTTAGGAATTGTAATACTTGCCTGGCTTAAAAATTCATCTAACTTTATTAATACCAAATCTGGAATTTGTTTTTCAAACAAAATTTGACTATTTAATAACAAAGGTATCAATATGAGAGATAGCGTAAGTATCCTCGTAGTACATATTGTAAACGTACGTAGGCTTTTTAATATATTTTCCACTAGAAGTCACTCTCCAGTAATATGTAAGTTTTCCGGGAGTAAGGTATCTAATAAAAAATGCTACCCTATCTTTTTTTACCTCTCTATAGCTGTACCATATATTACTATCTTCATACCATCTATACGAAAATTTACTGTAATACTCCGGTGTTTTTTCATAGTAATATTTATTAACCTGTGCACATGCAGGAAGATATTCTTCAACCACTAAATATTCTCCGGTACCATCAATGGTAATTTGCGTCTTTAAAAAGTCTCCTTTTTGAATTTCAAAATTATCATTTTCTACAAATTGAATTTCATAGTATCCTTTACCAAAACTATACTCATTTCCCACAAATTTAAACGGTCCTTCTACAGCTAATCTCCCGTTTTCAAAAGAAAGTGGAGTGCCCTCTTTCAATAATACTGAGATTTCTTTAGTCACTTTTGAAATCTGCACAGGTGTTGAATCGACTAATTCCATACTAATTGGGATCCAACTACTTTTCACTGGTAAAAACGCATCAATATACTCTCCATCGAATAAAAATTCATACCTTTTAAAAATTTCTGTTTTTAACTTTATTCCATGGTATTGATCTTCTTTTTCAATTCTCTCAGTTTGTTTTACTTCAATGAACCCTTCACCATTTACAATTACTTTTCCGCCTTCACTTTTAACTGCTATATCACTCTTTATGTCTTTAAAACTATCACTCTCAAGAATTGCAAGAACAGAAGCAGCTGTATCTTTCGTCGAATACCAGAAGGGACCGTCCTTTTTCGAAAGAAGATAATTTACCATTTTTTCTCTTAAATCCGGATATTTTTCTTCCAAAGACAGAAGTCTTAACGCATAGCTTGTTAGATATACCGAAGAATAAAATCCATTCGACTCTATATATGCAAAATTTTCTCCAACTTTTGCATATTTCAAAACTTTTTCTGGAGTGGTAAATATTTCATCAATAATATTTTTTGATTTAAAGTCTACTTCTTCTCCGTATAACTTTAACACAAAAATTGCATATCCATTTAACTCTTGTTTTTTTAGATAACCTATTGCTTCATCCAAAGAAACTTGTGGAAAGTAATATCCATTCTGTTTTGCATAATATAATCCTTCTAAAACATAGCTAGTCATATAAACGTCACTTTTATCATTAGACCACCAACCCCAACCACCATCTCTTTGCTGCAGTTTTAAAATTCTCTGAAACCCTTTTAAAACTATGTCATCAATGTCTTTTCTTTCCAATATTTTCTTTGCAACCAAAGCTGGATAAAAAGAACTCATAGTCTGTTCAGTACAACCGTAAGGATAAGTTATCAAATTCTCAATAGATTCAGCAAGTAAATCTTTTAAATTATTTATAACCTTTATATCTACATCTTTTTCAAACTCCATTTTACCTTTTATTCTTAAAACTTTGCTTGATACTTTTTCAATATAAGCTGCATTCACAGGCACTTTAATCTTTATAGCATCATGTTCATCATTCAAAGATGCTTCCAAAATAAGATCTACATTTTTTCCACTAACACCCTTAAGTGAAAATGGTATTCTTAAATCACGTTCTATATTAAAAACACCACTTTCAAAAGTTGAAGTTGCATTTTTAACACTCAATTTCACCTCAACTTTTCCTGATTTTCCAGTATAATTTTTTACATAAATTACACAATCTGGTTGATCATTATTTGTTAAAAATTCTGGAACAAATAATTTCACCTCAAATTGCTTTGTAACTACAAACGTTGCACTTCCTTCTGAAATGTAGTCACTTGAGATTTCATATGCTAGAACTCTCCATTTTGTTATACTATCTGGTACTTTCAAGGTTAAATTTTCTTCAAAAAGATTAGGACTCCAGTACAAAGTTTCTGGGAAATACTCTCTAATGTTTTTTTCTTCCGATTCCTTCGAACTTGCAAATATATGCTTTTCTTTTTCATTTTCAAATCGACTTAGATAGTCTAAATAAATATATTTCGAAGATTTATAGACTTCAAAAGTTGAATAATAAAGTCTTGGATATAAGTCATTTATAACAGAACCCCTATCAGACAAAAGATAGAGGCCTTCATCGACAATGCTTACCACTTTTAATGATTTTGAATCTTTAAAAGAAACTTTAGCAATTTCACCTGGTTTATAAACATCCTTATTTGTCTTTATTTCTAATTTTCTTACCCTATCATGCAAAATATTTATCTTTATATTATCATTAAATTTTAATCCATAATAAGAGATAAAATATCCATCTGATATTTCTTCTTTTGGAATACTAACCTCTACACTTTCCAGCTTATTATCTATGATCTCAAACACATCAATATTTGTACCACCGGCAACTAACACTCCAACATCGTCTTTCGGCTCTACCGTTATTTTTACCTTTCCTCCTGGTTCTATACTATCTCTATCAACAGTTAATATTCCTGCATTGCTTTCTCTGTATCTTTTAAATACTAACTTTCTTTCCTTTCCAAATTGAACTTCAACATACCATGTATCTTTTGGCAAATTCAAGAAACTTTTTCCATCTAAAACTGTTACATATTCTTCTTTCTCGTTTATTTTAATCAAAGCAACTCCATTTAGTGGCGTGCCTGAAAGATCAGTTATGTACAAATTCAACTTATTGTTGTTTATCTTTGCATCTATACTTACATTATCTTTTTTTGCATCTATAAAAACTTGTTTTTCATATTGTCTTCCTGAATCATCCACTACAAGAGACTGTATACGATAATATCCACCTTCTTTTAGATATAATCCGTACACTGCCTGTCCATTTTCATCTGTTACTGCTTTAGTTTTATTAATCAACCTACCATCTCTAAACGCATAAAAAAGAACTTGAGCCATTTTTACTGGATCTCCATTTAAATACCTTGCAGAAAGTTTTACGTTAACAGTTTGTCCTACAATAGATTGTGTGGCAGAAGGGGTAAGCTCTATTGTGTAAGTAGGTTTTACATAATCTTGCAATAAAAAGTAGTGATAACCTAAAGCTTTTCCCTTCTCTTCTATTGTTAATACATAATTTCCAGTTATTATCTCATCTGTTGTCTTATATTCAAATGATACTCCTCCAAAATCATCCGTATTAAACTCTTGAGAAAAAATCTCATTTGAAAATGGATCTCTTAAATGGACTAATATTTTCGACGAATATGGAACGTATTTACTACCTTCTCTTTTAAATAAATTAACCCTAAACCTTAACACATCACCAGGTTTATAAATAGGCTTATCTGAGAACACCAAAACCTTTTTTTCTGAATAAGGATTGTATGCAGAATACCTTGAGATAAAGACTACGTTGTTTTCATAAAAAAAGACTTTTCCTTTGTATTTTTCTATATCAGCTTTAAAAACAGGCACTGAAACCATCCTTAAATAATCATCATCAAAGTAAAAAAGTTTACTTACAAATTTTCCTTCTTTTAAATCATACACCGAAAAATAAAATTCCTTATCATTGCTTGCTACAAAGGCTTCATAGTTTGTAAGAAAAAATAAATTGGAGACATATTTATCTTTTCCCTCCAAAACAACATAATATGCCCCTGGACTTTGTGGAAGAATTATTGAAAACACTTTTTCATCAGACTTTTCAAGCAAAAATCTTACTGATTTTCCATCTTTTAAATTCTTTTCAAATATCTCTTTAGTTATATCAAACTTGTATACTCTTACTGAAACAGGCTCATCTGAATAAAACGATATAGTTCTATTTGGATAAAGTAAAACATCTGGTGTTCTAAAGTAGCTAAAAGAAAAAGAAAGTACTATGGTTGTTAATAAGAAAAACACAAAAAATTTTTTCATATTATTACCCCCACTAATGTGATTATACAAAACAATTATACATCACTTTAATAGAAAAAATTAATTTTGTACCTTAATATATCTTAATATTTCCAAAAACAAATTAAATATACATTTAATAAAATCTTTTTGAGAAGTTCAAATCTAGTTACTTTATATATTTAAAACCAGATTAATTTTTATGTAAATTAGATATTGTTGCTCTCTTTTAATTATAGTTTATTATTATCAATATTGTTTTTATAACTTTTAGTTTCTGTAAAATTCATACTTTTTCTTATTAATTTAAATTATTGTATAATTAATCCGCAACTTAAAAAAGGAGGGGATTGAAAATGAAAAAGCTGTTGGTTTTAATTCTTGTTGTTATAAGTATACTCAGCTTTTCAAAAGTAACTATTGAATTTTGGCATGCTATGAGTGGTTGGAGAATTGAACTTCTTGAAAACATGGCCAAAGAATTTATGGCAACTCACCCAGATATCCAAGTAAACGTTCAGTACACAGGATCTTACAGAGATACATTCAACAAAACAATTGCAGCTGTAAAAGCTGGGAATGCACCGCACGTTGTACAAATATACGATATAGGAACAAGAGCTATGATCGATGGAAACATAGCTGTCCCAATAGGAGATCTTATTGCCAAAGATCCAAGTATTGATTTAGGAGCTTTCTTACCTCAAGTTCTAAATTATTACACAGTTAACGGAAAACTCTATTCTATGCCATTTAATTCTTCAAATGCAATTTTATTCTACAACAAAACTTTCTTTAAAGAAGCAGGGTTAGATCCAAATAGACCACCAAGAACCTTCGATGAATTAATCGAATATAGCAGAAAACTGGTCAAAAAGGATAAAGATGGAAATATTATAAGATATGGTTTAACTTGGCCAACACACTCTTGGTTCTTTGAACAACTTATGGCAGTTCAAGATGCACCACTAGTAAACTATGACAATGGTAGAGGAGACAAAAGACCTACCGAGGCTGTATTCAACAGTCAAGCAGGTAAAAATATTTTCGAACTATTAGCAAAGATGACTAAAGAAGGATTATTAATAAACACAAAGAGAGAAGATTGGAGCGGGGCAAGACAGATATTCCTCTCCGGTAAAGCTGCTATGTTACTTTACTCAACTTCAGATGTTAAATTCATAACTGATACCGCAAAAGAAAATGGTTGGGAAGTTGGCACTGCATTCTTGCCAAAACCAAGCCTTTCTATCCAGGGTGGTGTTGTAATAGGTGGAGGTTCACTCTGGATTCTTAAGAACCATCCAAAAGAAGAAATCGATGCTGCATGGGAATTTGTAAAATGGATGACAGAACCTGCACAACAAATTAAGTGGCACCTTGAAACTGGTTACTTCCCTGTAAGGAAAGATGCATTAGAACAACTTTTAATGGAAGGATTCTACGCTGATCATCCAAATTACTTAACAGCAATATTCCAACTCCTTCTTTCAAAACAAACACCTAATACAAACGGTGCAATTATTGGAGTGTTCCCAGAAACAAGAGAAATTATAGAAACAGCATACGAGAAAGTTATAAACGGTGAAATGACAGTTGACCAAGCTCTCAATTGGGCAGCTGATCAAGTTACAAGAGCATTGAAGAAATACAATAGGCTATATGAATAATAAGTTCTTTTATTAATTTTTAGTTGCGCCTCCTTTTTGGAGGCGCTTTTATAGAAATAGGAGGTGTTGTCTTGAGAAAACTAACACCATATCTTTTGTTAGTTCCAACCTTTTTAATAATCATTCTTTTTATTTATTTTCCAGCCTTTAATTCTTTTAAATTGAGCTTCTTTCAAGAATCTTTCTTTGGTGATAAATCTATTTTTGTTGGACTAGACAATTATATTGATTTATTTACCGATAGTGAGTATTATAAAGTTTTAAGAACAACTTTTATCTACTCACTTTCTAGTGTTGGTATTACTATATTTCTTGCATTTCTAATAGCACAACTATTAGTTAAAAACTTACCTGGTACTAGAATTTTTAGAACTTTAATGTTCTCACCATATGCAGTTTCACCAGCAATTTCTGCAACCCTTTGGTCAATGATGTTTACTCCAACTGCAGGTCTTTTGAGCTATCTTTTTCAAGTTATCTTCCATATAGACGTTGACTGGTTAACAACTGTGCCATATGCTATGATCGCATTAATAGCAGCAACCGTGTGGAAAATGCTACCATTTGATCTGATCTTTTACATAGCTGCTCTCCAAAATATTCCAGATTCAATCTTAGAATCTTCCCTCATCGATGGGGCAAGCTCTTGGACTAGAATGTGGAAAATTAAATTCCCACTTGTAACTCCTATTACCTTTTATCTATTTATAATGAACTTTACCACAACCATGTTTTCCTCTTTTGGAATTATAGATATTATGACTCGAGGAGGCCCATTGGGAAGTACAACTACAATGATTTACAGGTTATATCTGGATGGATTTGCTTTCCAAGACAACGGCCTTGCAGCTGCTGAATCAGTAGTAATGTTTGGTGTAATGTCAATAATTACATATCTTTACTTTAGATTTGTTGAAAAAGGTGTACATTATCAGTGAGGTGATAATTGTGAATAGAAAAAATAAAGTTTCCTTTATTATTTCAGAAATCATTTTAATCTTGGTTACAATTATTATGTTTTCTCCAATTTTCCTTGCTTTTATGATGAGTTTTATGACTCCTGCTGAAGTATTTAGCTTTCCTCCAAAAATAATACCAAAAAGCTTATATTGGCAAAACTATAAAGAAGCATTAAGACTTGTGCCACTAGGAAGAATGATAATTAATTCTGCTATAGTAGCTTTGTTTATAACCCTTGGAAAGCTAATAACCGGGATTTTAGCAGGTTATGCTTTTGCAAATTTTAACTTTAAAGGCAAGAAAGTCGCTTTTGCTACCTTGTTTATTACACTATTTCTTCCAGCTGAAACAGTAATGATTGTTCCTCTTTTCTTGTTAATGAAATCTCTGGGATGGGTAAATACTTATTATGCTTTAATAATCCCATTTACTGCAAGTGCTACAAATACATTTTTAATGAGGCAACACTTTAGAACCATTCCTATGGAATTAAGTGACGCAGCAAGAATAGATGGCGCAAGTCCAATGCAATACCTTTTCAAAGTTTTACTTCCATTATCAAAAGCTATGATCGGAGGAGCTGCATTAATCAACTTTGTATATGCCTGGAACATGTATCTGTGGCCTCTTGTTGTTACAATGGATGATAAAATGAAAACAGCACAAATCGGAGTAAAAATGTTAATTGATGCAGAAGCTGCAAACAACTGGGGAACAATTATGGCAGGTACTATGATTGTTCTTGCACCTACCCTTTTAGTATTCTTCCTCATTCAAAATCTATTCGTTAAAAGCCTTGTTAGCAGCGGTCTAAAAGGCTAATTTATACCTTATCAAAGATAATAAAAGGAAAATATTTACAAATAATGGAAATTCCTGTAAAATACAGGAATTTCCTTTAATGTTTTTTATTTGATACAATATAAGCTGGAAATAAAAACAAAAAGGATGTGATAACATTAAAACTCTCATTTTATACGGTACTGCTTTAGGGGTTATCGATATAAGGGGCATTAAGAAAGTTTTGAACATGTATGAAAAAGTTTTAATATATACAGCTAAAGAACCGCAAGGAAAAGCTAAAGAAATGCTTAAAGACCTTAAAAATGTTGAAGTGTTCATAACTTTAAACTTTTACAAAGATGCAAAGGTGAAAGCAAAAAAACTTGGCAATTGCGAGTTAAAAGATTTAGGAGATTTTGGTGAAAGGGCGATGATGAGAGATCCATGCTAGAAAATATAAGTTTAATTTTACTTGAAAGGGTTTCCTTAATATTGGTAATTACATATATAACTTTTCAAAGTTATTTTATCAAAAATATTTTTGGTAAAACCTTAGTTGCAAAAAATAGACTTGTTTTAGGTATTATCGGAGGATTTTTAGGAATCTTAGGAACAGTTTTTGGAATCAGATATAATGGTGCCATAGTCAATTACAGAGATATTGGAGTTATTTTTGCAGGAATGCTAGGAGGAATACCTGCCGGTTTAATTGCTGCTTTAATATCTTCAATTTTTAGACTCTTTTTAGGTGGTATAACCGTTATTCCATGTTTTCTTGGAACAATAACCGCAGGAATTATAAGTGGCTTTATCTCACATCTTTATGGAAGAAAACACTTTACATTCGTTAGAACACTCCTTTATACTGTATTAATTGAAATCATACACCTTACATACGTTTTGGTTATGGTAAAACCATATTCTCTTGCCTTTGATATAACATTTAAAATACTTTTCCCAATGGTAATAACAAATTCTCTTGGTGTTTCTTTTTTAAATTACATGATTAAAAATATAGAAGAACAATTGGAGCAAACAGCAGAAAATACAATAAACTCTATATTTGTCATAATGGAAAAAAGTTTAAGTTCTATTGAAGAAGGTTTTAACGAAAAAAACGCAAAATTAATAGCAGAGACAATATTAAACAACACAAATTTTGATGCCGTAGCCATTACGGATAAAAATAAAATATTGACTCATGTAGGCATTGGTAGTGATCACCACGTTACTGGAATGAACATACAAACCAATGCAACAAAAAAAGTAATTGAAAGCGGACATGGTTTAAAGGTTGTTGGAAAAAAAGGGATCAGTTGCTCTGCTTACAATTGTCCGCTTTATTCTGGAATAATAATCCCTCTAACGGATTTAAATAATGAATTAATTGGAACCTTGAAATTATATTATTCAAAAAAAGGCGAAATTAAAAATTCTGACATAATCTTTGGAAAAAAACTTGCTCAGACATTATCACTAATTATTTCATTGGCTAGAGTTAATGAAAGTTTAAAGCTAGCAACTGAAGAAAAACTAAGAGAATTAATGTCTAACTTAAGCCCTCACTTTCTATTTAACACACTAAATGCCATAAAATATATCTCAAAAAAGGAACCTGATAAAGTAAATTATTTTATTGACAACATCTCAGAACTATTAAGATATACCCTATATGAAAACAAAAAATTTGTTTCTTTAAAAGACGAAATAAAATTCACAACTAACTATTTAGAATTAATGAAATTAAGGTACAAAGATAAATTAAGTTATGAAATAACGGTAAACGTTGAAAATACAATAAAAATTCCACCTTTTATACTACAACCCCTTGTTGAAAACTCTATAAAACACGGAATGAAGGAAGATGAGTTGATAATAAAAGTAAAGGTTGAGAGCATCGATAACTATGTAAAAATTTCTGTTGAAGATAATGGTAAAGGTTTTAAATCTTCAAATAAAAAAGGAAAAGGGCTTGAGCTAATACAAAAAAGATTAAAATCAATATACGGTGAAGATTATAATTTTTCTATAAAAAACGGAATCTTTGGTGGAACAACAGTTGAGATAAAAATAAAAAGCATTAGTATAAAGGTCGGTGAAGCTGTATGCTAAAAGTAGCTATTATAGATGATGAATACTATGCAAGGGAAAGTTTAAAAGATCTAATAAACGAAATGACAGATTTTGAAATAATAGGTTGCTTTGAAAGCGTTGAAGAATTTTTAAAAAATAAAAAAAATAAAAAACCTGATGTTATTTTTTTGGACATTGAAATGCCATCTATAAACGGCATTAAAGCTGCAAAGTACCTTGATAAGTACGAAATAGTTTTTGTTACTGCCTATTCAGAGTACGCCGTTGACGCTTTTGAGGTTAATGCCCTTGATTATTTAACAAAACCTGTGTCAGAAATAAGATTTCTTGAAACTATAAAAAGAATAGAAGAAAAATTATGTACAAAAAAAATTATTAATACGATTGCAGCAGAAAACAACAATGAAATAATTTTTTTAAGCTTTGATGATATACTATATTTCGAATATTTTGAAAAAAATATCATCGCAATTACAGAAGATAATGAATTTGTAATTAAGCATTACAAAAGTCTTGGAAGTTTAGAAAAAGATCTTCCACAAAACTTTGTTAGAATCCACAAATCATATATCATAAATCTCAACTTCATTGAAAAATTTATTAAAGAACCTATCTCTCTTGAAATGAAAAACAAAAAATTACTTCCTATAGGAAAAACTCACCTAAAAGAAGTTAAAAAAATCCTAAAAATATAACCTTTGTCAAGAAAAATCAATATCTTTTGCTCCTAAAAAATGGCCGTTTAGGCCATTTTTTTAACGTATAAGATTAAACCGCCTATTCTAATGATAAATTAGATTTTGGAAAACCATTAGAGAGGAGGGAAATTTTTATGAATTCTTTGATACTGGCTATACTAGCATTCGTTGGATACTGGGTGGCATATAACACATATGGAAAGTGGATATCAAAGAAGATTTTTGGTCTAAATGATAAAAACCCTGTTCCAGCAAAAGAGTTTGAAGACGGAGTTGATTTTGTTCCAACAAAAAAACATATTTTACTTGGTCACCACTTTACTACAATAGCAGGTACAGGCCCTATTGTAGGTCCTGCAATAGGTGTTATTTGGGGATGGGTTCCGGCATTTATCTGGGTGTTTTTTGGCTCAATATTCATGGGTGCAGTTCATGACTTTACTTCTCTTGTAATTTCTGCAAGACATCAAGGTAAAACCATTGGTGAATTAACAGGAAATCTTATAAATGAAAGAACAGCTAAAATATTTTTAGTGCTAATACAATTTTTGCTATGGATAGTATTAGCTGTCTTTGCTATGATAGTAGCTTTACTATTTATTATGTACCCACAATCTGTATTTCCAGTATGGATGGAAATTCCAATTGCTATGTGGTTAAGTTACATGGTTTACAACAAAGGAAAAAATGATACGTTATATTCCATAATTGCAATTATATTAATGTATGTAACAATTGCTATTGGCGTAGTGTTCCCAATTAGTGGTATATCACTTCTTGGCTGGATATACATTTTAATGATTTATGTATTTATAGCCTCTACTATGCCAGTTCATAAGTTACTACAACCAAGAGATTATATAAACTCTCACGAACTTTTAATTGCTATGTCACTATTAGTACTAGGCGTTATAATTGGACATCCTAAAATAGTTGCTCCAGCATTCCAAACAGTTCCAGATGCACCTCCACTATTTCCAATTTTATTCATTACAATAGCATGTGGTGCTATCTCAGGTTTCCATAGTTTGGCAGCTTCTGGTACAACAGTTAAGCAAATGGAAAAAGAAACAGATGCTCATTTAATTGGCTACGGTGGAATGATCCTTGAAGGTGTTTTAGCTACAATAATAATTATTGCTGTTACCGCAGGGCTTGGAATGAATGGTGGAGGAGTACAAGCATTTACATCACATTATGCATCATGGGCGACAGCAAGTGGTTTGGGCGCAAAACTAGCAGCCGTAATCAATGGCTCGGCAAACTTGATGCATTCATATGGAATACCACTAGATTTAGCAAAAACAATAATGGCAGTCTTTATAGTTTCTTTTGCAGGAACAACCATGGACTCTTCAACAAGAATTCAAAGATTTGCATTGCAAGAGTTATTCTCCAACAAAAAAGGTGAAGTAGTAGTCAAACCTTTAAAAAACAGATTTATTGCTACTGCAATAGTAATACTAGCAGCTTTAGCACTAGCATTATCAACAGGAGATGGTAAAGGTGCTTTAACATTGTGGCCAGTATTTGGTGCATTAAATCAATTACTTGCTGCTCTAGCCCTATTAATTGGTACGGTCTATTTAGCAAAAAAGAAAAAACCAATATGGATTACAGGAATACCAATGATATTTATGTTTATAATAACACTGTATGCAACAGTATTAAATCTCAAAAAATTTATAAGCAGCGGAAATGGTCTATTAATATTCGTAACTATTTCAACACTTGTAATTGCTCTATGGATAATGATAGAAGGATTTATAGTTATCTTTAAGTCTAATAAAGAAATCGTACCTGTGGAAGAAGAAATTTAACTAATAAAACCCCCGGATGTTAATTAAAAAGTCCGGGGGAATTTCTTTAAGTTTATCCAATTTTTTTAACTGATTTTCTAACTATAAGTTGCGGTTGAAGAATTACATTCTTTGGTATATTCGAACCTTTATTTTGTATCCTTTCAATCAACAATTGCGCCGCAGTTTGTCCCATTTCCCATCTAGGCTGCTTTATCGTTGTTAAAGGTGGAACAATATATTTAACGTAAGGTGCATCATCAAATCCTACTAAAGATATATCTTCAGGGACCTTTAAACCTTTTTCATACAGTGCACTCAAAGCTCCGGTAGCTGTCCAGTCGTTAATTGTAAAAATAGCTGTAAAGTTCTTTCCATACTTTTCTAAGTGTGCTATAACAGATTCATAGCCAATCTCTGGTTCATATCCTTCAAACTCACTATAAAAAACTTCCACATCATCATGTTTTTTCAGAAACTTTAAAACTCCTTTTTCTCTTTCTAAAGCAGCAGGCGAAAGATGAGGCCCTCTAATAAATAAAATCTTTCTATGCCCATTTTCGTATAAATGATTCATTGCAATAAATGCTCCTTGTTTATTATTAACGTTTACTGAATCACAGGTTATATCCTCTATATTGTAATCAAGAGCAACTATTGGAACCCCACTTTTCAAGAATGGCTCAAGGTATGTAACACCGGTGTACAACTCGCATAATATTACACCATCTATTTTTCTTTTAAAAAACTGGTCTAAAACATACCTTTCAGATTCGGGAAGCATCTTTGGTATAGAAACAATAAGCTCAAAACCATTTTTACTTGCATAATCTTCTATGGCCATTACCATTTCATTGTAATGATCTCCTACAAGGTTAGGTACTAAAACCCCAATAGTATAATTTAAATCAGCAATTTTTCTCAGAGCCGGCATAGGCTTATAGCCTAACTTCTTAATAACACGCAAAACTTTTTTGCGTGTTTCTTCTTTAACCCTATCTGAACCATTTATTACCCTTGAAACTGTAGCAGTTGAAACACCGGCTTCCTCTGCTACTCTTTTAATGTTAACTTTCAAATGATTCACCTCGATTAAAAATTCATAATACCAAATGGATCAAATTTTCTAAAATGCTCGGTTGTCTTTTTTCTAATAATATCTTTATATATGTACATTGATGGTTTTGGAATATACTCTTTTCTTTCAAAATCTGTATAAGCAAGTCCAAACCTTTTTGAATATCCTTTTGCCCATTCATAATTATCTATAATTGACCAGTGTAGGTATCCCCAAAGCTCTACATTTTCATCCAATGCTTTTTCAACCGCGTATAGATGCGAAATTAAATATTGTGATCTGTATCTATCACTTTCATCAGCTATTCCATTCTCAGTTACAATCAAAGGCCTTGAATATCGACCATAGAGATGCTTAAGCATTTTGTACAAACCCTCTGGATAAATTTCCCAGCCAAAATCGCTTGCAGGTCTACCAATTTTTGAAAAACCTTTTTCCGGACATCCATATCCGTAACCAGGAAGAATCCTCCAATCAACTTTAAAACCTGCTAATTCAAAACCTGGAATTTTATCCACTACCTTTCTAGTGTAATAATTTACACCAATAAAGTCAAGTCTTTCTTTGACCATATCCATGAAATACCAATTTTCATAATACATAGCTTTTTCGAATATTTCTTCATCATCTTTTAACGTGTCAACCCAGGAAAATGAGTATATAATTCCAACCGGTTTATCTGTATATTTCTTTATTGCATCATATCCTAAATTATGAGCTTTTGCTTGATTTTTAAAACTTCTTACAAACCAATCAGGAGAAAAATAGCTTGGTGGGAATCCTGCGTTAATACTTAAATATCCAAGCCATCCAACGATGTTAGGTTCATTCATTGTTGACCACAAATCAACAATGTCTGAAAACTTCCATGCTACATATTCTGCAAATTTAGCAAATTCTATTGGAGCATTATCTTTTACCCATCCTATCTTTTCCTTTTCTTCACCTTTGAGAACTTTTATTGGGTCATGAAGCCATATAGGCAAAGTAAAATGGTTAAGGTTTAAAAATAACTTTAACCCTTTTTCTTTAATATCTTCCATAATTTTTCTGTAGTGTTCCAACGCATCATGATTCGCCAATTCATCTAACTCCTGAAGCATATTTCCCGAACCATAATCTACTTTTTCAGTGCTTTCGGGAAATATTCTAGACCATTCTATACCAATCCTTAATACATTCATGTCAAAATCTTTAGCAAGAGAATGAACTTTTTCATATTTATTCCAGTAATCTGCTCCATTTTCTGGAAGATCACCACTCACAACACCATTTAAAACATTCCTCATATCTCTTACCCAATGATACCAATCTGTATTTTCATCTACATCATTCATTCCCATTTCAAATTGAAATCCAGAAAGAGATGCACCAAACAAAAAATCTTTTGGAAACATTTTTTCACCTCCATTCACTCGTAAGGAACAATTACTCATCCTTTTCAATATCTTTCATCTTTTTCCTTTCTTTTAAAACGAAGAAAAATAAAAATATAGAAGTAAAAATAAGCAGAAACAAATTTAAATAAAATTCAAAAGGTCTCTGACCATTTGAAAGATAATAAATTAAAGTTAAGAGCTCTAAAATAAAAGCCCATACAAAAATTGTTATAAGAGACTTAAAAAACATTATATATCCTCCATCTTCTTGTAAAGCTTTGGAATACTTCCTATTAACTGCTTCGTATATTCATGCTTAGGATTTAAAACAACTTCATCTGGTGTTCCTTGTTCAACAATTTCACCGCTTTTCATAACAAAGATTCTGTCTGAAACATAATATGCAAGTCCCAGGTCATGGGTTATAAACATTATAGATGTTCCTTCTTCATCTCTTAATTTTGTTAAAAGCTTTATTATTCCTCCCCTTGAAGAAGCATCAACCATAGATGTCGGTTCATCAGCTATTATAAAACTTGGTCTCAACAACCAACACCTTGCTATCATAATCCTTTGTTTTTGACCACCTGAGATTTGATGAGGAAACTTTCCAAGAACATCTTTGGGATCAAGGCCGACTTTAAATAATGATTCTTTAATTAATTCAAGCCCTTCTTTTTTGGAAATGTTTTTATCCTTTAGTCTTAAAACTTGCCAGAGGGTTCTCTCAACTGGATAAAAAGGATTATAACTTGCAAAAGGATCCTGAAAAACCGCATGCAAATTTCGCCTGAAATTTATTACTTCATCATTATTTTTTATATCTTTCCAGATTTCTTTCCCTTCAAAAATAATTTCTCCCTCTGTTGGAGGCATTAATCTTAATAACATCTTTGCAGTTGTACTTTTTCCAGAACCACTTTCACCAACAAGTGAAACAATTTCATTTTCTTTTACTTCAAAAGATACATTTTTTACTGCTTCAACTTTTCTTTTTGAAAAAAAACCTACTAAGAATGTTTTCGATAAGTTTTTTACAACAAGTCTACTCATGCTCTCTCCTCCGAATATAAAAAGCAAGCAACTTTTCTTCCGGGCTCTATTTCTTTAAATTGAGGTTCTTTTTCTCTACATATATCCATTGCATGTGGACACCTTGGATGAAATCTACAGCCCTTTGGAGGCTCAATTAAATTTGGAGGAGCACCTGGAATTGTTGAAATGCCCCTCTTTTTTATCTCCGGTTCAGGTGTTAAAACAGAATTTAAAAGTCCCTGTGTATATGGATTTAAAGGTTTTTCAACAATTTGATCAATAGGAGAAATTTCCATAATCTTTCCAGCATACATAACAAGCATTCTATCTGCAATTTGCCTTATTGTAGCAATATCATGTGTAACAAAAATAATACTCTTTACAATTCCTTGTCTTTTCATTTCCATTAAAATTTTTAAAAACATTTTTTGATTTACTACATCCAAAGCAGATGTAGGTTCATCCGCAATTAATAAATCAGGATCTAACAAGGTTGCAATTGCAATAACTGCACGTTGTTTCATACCACCACTTAGCTCAAAAGGAAATCTCTTTAACCACATTGGATCTAAATCAACTTTTTCAAATCTCTCCTTGGCTTTTTTTAAAAATTCTTTTTTCGGAATGTTATGAGCATCTGCAAGATGTTCTATATACTTTTCTATTTTAATAGTTGGCATGAGGGCATTCATGGCTGCCTGCGGTATCAGTGCAATCTTTTTCCCCCAAAACTCTTTCTTTACCTGTTCACGTTCCATTGAAGAAATCTCTTTATAATCATTACCAACTTTAAAAAGAATCTTTCCATCAATTAACGTAAGTGGTTTAATAATATTCATCATCAAAATATTAGAAAGAGTAGATTTACCACAACCTGATTCTCCAACAACACCAATAACTTCATTTTCTTTTATCTCAAAAGAAACATTATCAACTGCTTTTACATATTTGTCCTTCAACATGTAATATGCTTTTACATTTTCTATTTTAACTAATGAATCAGACATCATCATTCCTCCCTCAACCTTGGATTAAATACCTCATCCATGGCAGTACTAATAATCAACAATGAAGTTGTTACAGCAACAATTGCAATTCCAGGTGGAACAAACCACCACCAAAGACCACGTCTCATCGCATCCATCATAACTGCCCATTGCAGCATTATTCCGAGGGAGATTCCTTGAGTTGGTCCAAGCCCAATAAGACTTAAACTTGCCTCTCCCATAATTCCTCCATTTATAAATAGAACAAAAGACATAAACGCATATGTTGCAATAGTTGGAATTAAATCCTCAATTATCAGTCTAAAATCTGAATATCCTGCCATTCTTGAAAGGTATACATACTCCCTTGACAAAACACTCATAAGCTGTGCCCTTATTGCCCTTGCAAACCACGGCCACTGGAATAAACCTAAGATAAGTGCAATTACTTCTAGACTTCTAACATTTAAGTAACTTGCAATCAAAATTGCTATTAATACTGATGGCGTGGTAAGTACAATATTAGTAAATGACATTAAAAGATCATCTACTATTCCTCTTTTTACGGCTGAAAAAGTTCCTACAATCGTTCCTATAACTAGCGAAATTATAGACGCTAAAAATCCTACATATAAAGAAGCACGTATTCCATGTAGCAATTGTGCTAATATATCTCTTCCATATGTATCTGTACCTAGAGGATGAACACTTGATGGTGGTTGTTCAAAATCCCACGTCATTTCAGTTGGATCAACTCTATATATAACTGGCCCTAAAATCCCCAAAGCAAGGAAAATGAAAAATATTATAAGGCCGATTATGAATTTCTTACTTTTAAAAAGAGGTTTAAACATAGTTTTAAACATTTCTCATTCCTCCTGACCTAATCTTATTCTTGGATCAATTAAGGCATAAACAAAATCAACAACAAAATTTGCTAGATAAATAGCGGCTATTAAAATCACAAATATACCTTGAATAAGGGGATAATCAAGTGTCGTTAAAGCTTTAAACAATAAAAAGCCTGTACCAGGATAATTAAAAATAATTTCAGTTATAAGTGCTCCACCTAATGCACCGCCTAAGCTTAAAGCAAGTCCAGTAATTTGAGGTAAAAGTGAATTCCTAAAAACGTATCTATAGATTCTTTTATCTTTCATACCAAGTGCTTCAGAAAATCTAACGTAATCGTTTCCAAGTTCATAAATTACCATTAATCTCATACCAATCGCCCAGCCACCCATTGCAGATATAACAATTGATGAAAATGGCAAAATATAATGTTTTAAAGCATCAAAGAAGAAACTCCATGTAAAGCTTGGAAAATGTCCTTGAGTATAAGCTCCTCCAACTGGTAAAATACCAAGTTGTACTCCGAAAAAGTAAATCAAAATCATTCCAAGCCAATAATATGGTATTTGAGAAACAATCAACGAAGTCGTTAAAACTCCTTTATCAATCCAACTATTTCTTCGATAACCTGCCTTTGCACCAAGACTATTCCCCAAAAACCAAGCAGTTATTGTTGCTGGAAGAAGCAAAATCAAAGTCCAAGGTAATACTGGTATAATTAGGTCCAAAACCTTTCTAGGATAATATGAAATAGATGTTCCTAAATCTCCACTCAATGCTTTTATAATAAAATCAAAGTATTGAATATACCATGGCTTGCCAAATCCAAATTCTTCCATTAAATTTTTCTCAGCTGCTCTAATAGATTCAGGGTTTGCTTGAGCAACTTGTGATAACCTAGAAAGTATTTGTGAGAGAGGATTTCCAGGAATTATCCTTGGAAGCAAAAAGACAATTGTAGTAGCAATTATGTAAGTTATTAAAAGAAAAATCAATTTCCTAAAAAGGTACTTCCACATTTGCTTTGAAAACATCTATCTACCACTCCTCACTTCTGGATATAATCCACCCCTGACAAAGCAGGGGTGGAAATTATATTACTTAGATGCATTTTGTAAATCTTCAAATATTTCTTTAGTTGGAACAAGATATCCTCCATTTTCGGTAGTATTAAACCAGGTTGGTACTGGTTTTGGGTTGTTTGCTGGAGAAATACCAAACAATGTTGGTAATGTATTTACATGGAATGGAGAAGGTCTGTACCAGTATGGATTATCTTCTGTTGGCCAATTTGCCCAATATTTATTTGAGAATTCATACCAGTGTGCAGTATAGAATGCTGGTATACTTGGCATATTTTCATAGAAAATCTTTTGAATCTTAAAGTATGCTTGTTTCCTTTGTTCTGGATCAAGAGTTCTTACAGCGGTATCTAACAATTCCATAACTTCTTCGTTTTTATACCTTTCCCAGTCTCCTGCCCAATTTGAAACTCCAACAGGGCTTGTAAGTCTGTAATCACCAACAAATCTGTAAATGTTGTATGGGTGATCAAATCCTGGTCCAACACTCCAGGAAATTATAAGATCAAAAGTACCTTTTGTCATTTTATCTGCCCAAACTGAAAAGTCTGGAAATTCTGTTCTAACATCAATTCCAATTTCTCTTAAATTCTTTGCAATCATTTCACACATCATCATCCAGTCCGACCAACCATATGGAACAGATATTGTATATGTTCCTAGTTTTTTTCCATCTGGGGAAACTCTTATTCCATCTGGACCTTTCTTAAATCCAGCTTCATCCAGAATCTTTTCTGCCATCTTTAAATCTGTTGGCACTCTACCATCTTCAGTTCCCCATACTTTTCTTGCAAGATCATAATCAATGTATTGTTTGTTTGGTTCAAACAAATCAATAACCATTGATGGATGTGCTTGTTTTCCATATCCAAAATATGCTTTCTTTAACATATCATTGTATGGAATTGCAAATGCAATGGCTTTTTTAACAGCAGGATTGTTAAGAGGTTCTTTCGTATTGTTTATATAAAGGAATCCAACTCCATCAGGTAAGAAATATGGTTCTTTCTTATACCATGTACCAATTGGTAATTTTTTCTTTTCCCAAAGATCCCATACACTTGGAATAAATAGTCCTGCCCAGTCAACTTCTCCTCTTTCAAGAGCAAGACTTGCAACAGGATTATCTTTGTAAATAACATGTGCTATATATTTTGGAGCTGGTAGTCCAAATATATCTTTACCCCACCAATCATCTATTCTTTCATAGACAACTATATTAGGATCTGAATGATAAAGTTTGTATGGACCTGAAACAACTTGCTGTTCTGGATTATTATTTATCCAATCCTTTATACTTTCTCCACTTTCTTCAATTTTTTTGTAAACATGTTCTGGTACAGGAATTGTTGTCAAAGCATAGTTAATAAATTGGAAATAATTTACATTATCTTCTTTAATCTTGAATTCTACAACCTTGGCATTTATAGCCTTAATAGATTCAATGTAATTCTCCCAAGCAAGACCTGGTCCAACTCCCATTTTCTTGGTAAGTTCAAATGTGTAAATAAAATCTTGTGCATCTATTGGCCTTCCGTCGCTCCACCTTGCCTCATCTCTTATCTTCAATCTAAGTGTCTTTGAATCTACAAATTCATAACTTTCGGCAATTAAAGGTAGCCATGCGTCTTTTCCAAGATCATAAAGATATGGGGGCAAATACAAAAATTGTTGGGTTCCCCAAGTACTCTGTGGCGCATACAAATTCCAAGTTGTTGCCGGTCCCCAAAGACCTCCTGCAACGTAAATAGTTTCATTTCTTGGAAGAGGAACTTGAGAAAATACTGATAAAGAAATAATAAAAACTAATAAAATCCCAAAAAGCTTTTTCATCCTTTCACCTCCTTGATTTTCTAGAAATAAAGACAAAATCTTTATTTCTTAACACAATTTAACTATATCAATGTAATTATTTACATAAAAAAAAGTTTTGAAACTCAATTTTTTAAATATAAATACAAATAAATGAAAAATACTTTTGCTTACTGTTTATAACTAAGAATATGAGAAATAATATTTATATAGTTGATATGATAATATTTTGTAAGAAACTTAAAAAGAAAACAGAAGGAGATGATATTATGAATTATAGAAAATATGGAAAAAGTGAAAAATTAGTATCTGAAATTGGATTTGGAGCATGGCAACTTGGTAATGAAAAAGACTGGGATGGCCCAAAATATGAAGAGGCTATAAATTTAGTTCATACCGCAGTTGAACTAGGTTGTAATTTTTTTGATACTGCTCCAAATTATGCAGAAGGAAAAAGTGAAATGATTTTAGGCGAAGCCTTAAAAGATTTTAACAGAGAAAAAATAGTGATTAACACAAAAGTTGGACATGTACCAGGGTTAGAAAATGGCTTCGACCCTTATGTAATTCAAAAAACAATAGAAAATAGTTTAAAAAAACTAAAAACAGATTATCTTGATTCTGTTATATTGCACAATCCGCCATTAGAATTACTTGATCAAAAAAGCGAGCAATTTAAAGTGTTAGAAAAGATGAAATCCGAAGGTCTAATTAAAGCATATGGTGCATCTCTCGATTTTTCAAAAGAAGTTGATAGGTTAATAGAAAGAACCTATAGCGAAGTTGTAGAAATTCTTTTTAATATTTTCTTTCAAGATGTAAGAAAATCATTTAATAAGTTGAAGGAAAAAGAGTATGCAGTAATTGTAAAAGTTCCCCTTGATTCAGGGTGGTTAACTGGAAAGCACAACAAAAACAGTCGTTTTACAGGCATAAGAAGTAGATGGAGTGTAAATGATATAGAAAGGCGTGCAATGTTAGTTGAAAAAGTAAGAAAAATAAAAGGTGAAAATGTTTCAATGGTCCATGAGGCTTTAAGTTTTATTCTATCTTACGATGCAATTTCAACTATAGCTGTTGGCAGTAAAAATATTGAACAATTAAAAGAAAATCTAAAAGCAAGCGATATTAAAATGGATATAGAGAAAGTGAAAAAGTATGAAGAATTATATGACAATGAAATAGCCCCTAATCCACTTCCTTGGTGAAAAGCCCCGCAATCCGGAGCTTTCTTTTTTATCATTCCAAAACCAAAAGATTTTTTCAAACATTTAAGAATATCTATAAAAAATTATCTTCATTGGTATAAAATTACATTTAAAAAATATTTTATAAAAGTGTTAATATATGTGTGATAACGTTATCAGATAACGTTATCATACCATTTTAAGGGGGGATTGTTGTGAAAAAGGTGTTGTTTTTAACGCTGCTCGTATTAGTCGTAAGTCTTTTTGCAGGGCCTACAATAAGGGTTTTAGTTTGGGATGATGCATTGACCAGAGCCGTTCTTGAAAAACTTCCAGAATTTGAAAAAGCAACTGGAATTAGAGTGGAAATGGAATTAGTACCTTCCGGAAATGTCCTTCAAAAAATTGCAGTTGGTGTATCTAGCAATTCTACACAGTATGATATAGTTGCCGTTGATGAACCTTACGTTCCACAAATTGGTAAATTACTTGAACCATATGACAAATGGCCAAAAGGAAAGTATTATGAAAAACCAGATTTAAACGTTATTCTGGAAGAAACGTTTAAAGCAGCTGTATTAAGAGATGTAATTGTTGGGCTTCCAATTAATGGTAACGTCTATGTATGGATGACAAGAAAAGACATAATAGAAAAGTACAAAGATGAATTTATGAAAGAATATGGATACGAAATGATGGTTCCACAGACATTTGAAGCACTGCTTGATATGGCAAAATTTTTAAAGAAAAAAGGGATATATGGATTTGCTCCATTTACAAAATCAACAGAAGGTTCTACTTGTGAAGCTATGATGATGTTTGAAGCATATGGTACCACACCTATTATGTTTGACAAGGAAACCGGAAAATATCGTGTTGTTCTAAACAAAGAAAGAGCAAAAAAGGCAATGGAAATGTATAAAGAATTATTAAAGTACGCTCCTGAAGGCGCAAATAACTATGGTCACTCAGAAAGAATTGCCGCATTTAACCAAGGTAAAGTCTTTTCAATGTTCCAATGGCCAGCAATAATTCCTGATCATGAAAATCCTGATAAGTCTATGGTTGTTGGTAATATCATTTATTCAGCTCCACCATCTGGTGATATTAGAAGAGCAGCAGTTAGAGGCGCCTGGGTTCTTGGAATTCCAAAAGCTTCTAAAAACAAAGAAGCAGCTGCAGAATTTGCATACTGGTGGTCATCGTATAAGGCTGGAAAAGAATTAGTTAAAGTAGGAATGACTCCAGCAAGAGTAGATTTACTAAAAGATCCTGAACTTGCAAAAGATAGACCATGGTTTGAAGGAATATTCGAATCTATGAAATATGCTATAAGCAGACCTAGAATCGAAAATTATCCAGAAGTTTCAAATGTGATTAGAACTTACTGGCTTGCTGGTGTAACAGGACAAATGTCAATCGATGAAGCCTTAGATAAAATGGTGGAGGAATTAAAAAATGTCGTTGAAAAATAAAAAAAAGAGGGGTAACTTTCCCCTCTTTTTCCTAATGCCAGCCATCTTATCAGCTTTTGTTGTTCTTATTTTTCCAATTGTCTATGCCACAGGCCTTTCTTTTTTTGAGTGGAATCTAGTTAGCACTCAAAATAGAGCTTTTGTCTTTTTGAAAAACTACATTAATTTATTCAAAGATAAAATATTTTGGAGCGCTCTACTAAAACAGTTTGGTTTTATATTTATAGCTATTCCTATAGAACTTGTTATAGGCTTTTTCGTTGCAATATTAATGAATAGACAATTTAAGGGTGTTAACATATTAAGGTCTCTATTACTTTTACCAGTGTTCATCCTTCCAATATTATCTGGTTTAACTTGGAGTTTTATGCTTCAACCAGAGTATGGAACTATCAACTACTTTCTTTCTTTGATTGGTTTAAAGCAAAAGGCATTTCTAGCATACCCAGGCTCAGCCTATGCAGCTGTTGTTATTCAAGATATATGGAGAATGTGGCCATTTATGTTTATTCTGCTTTATGCAGGTCTTTCTACAATGCCAAAAGAGCTGGAAGAAGCTGCGATAATAGACGGCGCAAATTTTTTTGAAAAACTATATTATGTTATAGTGCCGTATCTTAAACCAACTATAGTTATGGCTATATTGCTTAGAACAATAGATGCTTTAAGAATTTTTTCAGAAGTATATGTAATGACAGGTGGCGGCCCCGGTAATGGAACATTACTTCTTTCTTTGTACATAAACAAGCAAGCATTTGAATATTTCAACATTGGATACGCATCTGCTATGGCAATAATACTTATTATATCTTCCTTAATACTTACAAGATTCCTCATAAAAAACAGTTTTGACTTGGGTGAGAGTTATGAATAAAAAAGCAAAAAATGTAATATTAATAATTTTAGCTTTCTTGATAGTAATAATAGAGATGATTCCAATATTGGTAGTTATCTCAAATAGTTTTAAAAGAGATATCGATATTTTTTCTTCTACTCCTTTTTCCACAAATTTTACTTTAAAAAGCTATATTTCCGTTTTAAAAGATAGAACTTTTTTAAGAGGTATTAAAAATAGTCTTATTGTTGCTTTAATATCCTCTGCATTTTCAGTTATAGTAGGTGCAATGGCTTCATATGGAATAACCAGGTACAAATTTAAAGGAAAAAAATTTGTCGCTTACTCATTTTTAACATCAAGAATGATTCCTCAAATTTCTCTTGCCGTTCCTATGTACATGCTGTTTAGAAGTTTAAACTTACTAGACAATGTTTTTAGTTTAACACTTGCACATATAAGTTTTAATATTCCTTATGTTATCTGGCTCCTTCTTCCATTTTTTGCAGCTATTCCAAAAGAATTTGAAGAAGCAGCAAAGGTTGATGGATGCGGTGAAAAGAAAATCTTTTGGGTTATCTTCATTCCATTAGTATCCCCCGGACTTGTTGTATCATTTGTTTTTTCTTTCATAATGTCTTGGAATGAATTTTTATACGCACTTATATTAACAAACATAAGAGCAAAAACTGCTCCTTTAGTAGTTAACGCCTATCTTGGTCAATACGCACCAATGTGGGGTAAGCTATCTGCAGCAGGTACTTTGATGTTAATACCCGCGTTCGTCATTACTTTAACACTTCAAAAATACATTATAAAAGGTTTAATGGCTGGTGGAGTTAAAGGATGAAAAACTACTTATTTCTAGTATTACTTTCTATCATCTGGGGAAGTTATTACATAGCAAATAAAATAGCAACTTCGTATCAAGATGTATTGGTCGTAGGCTTTTATGTAAGATTATTTGCATTAGCAGTTATGTTAATTTTTACAAGAAAAAAAGAATTATCTTCTATAAAAAATGCTCCCTTTAGTCTGATTTTAATTGGTATTGTAGGCTTTTTATTGGATTTTTTTGCTTTTTTGGGTCTAAAATACTCTACTGCCTCAAATGGAGTACTGCTGCTGAGAACTGATGTCTTTTTTACAAACCTAATTTCTATATTTCTTGGTATCAAATTTTTGATCTTTGATTGGCTTGGAACTTTAATGATGTTTATCGGTATAGCATTTGTGTTTAATATTAAAAGCTTTAGCGTAAATGTCGGCGATTTATTCTTCATTTTGAGCGCATTTTTTGTATCACTAAATGCGTTTTTAATTAAAAATGTAAAGGAAAAATACAATTTAAGTAATTTATCTATAGGTTTTTACAACAATTTGTTTGCTTTGGTATCTTTTTCAGCTCTAACAATATTTAGTGGTTCTTCTTTAAAGATAGTAAACATCGAATCATTTTTATCACTATTCATAGCTGGTGTATTTCAAGTTCTTATTTACATTGTTTACTACAAAGCTATGGAGTTATTCCAAATATGGATCATAAGGACTTTTTTGCTATCTATGCCCATATACGTAATTATAGTTAGTATGTTTTTGTTTCAAGAAAAACTCAATATCAATCAAGTCTTTGGTGTTGCTGCTATCTTAATTGGTGTATTCTTTATCATATTTTCACAAAAAAGAAAGGAGGCAAATTTATGAATTTTAGTTACTTTATGCCTGTAAAAATAATATATGGAAAAGGAGAGTTCAAAAAATTAAAGGAGTATATCGATGAAAACACCATGGTAATCTGTGATCCTTTCCTTAAAGATAAAATCGATTTTGGAAAGGTTGTCTTTAGCGAAATTATTCCTAACCCGCCAACGCAGCAGGTTAAAAAAGCGGTATCAATTGCTAAAAAAGAAAACATAACAACTATTGTTGCAATAGGCGGTGGAAGTACAATCGATACCGCAAAAGCGGTAAGTTGCTTTGCTGAAAATATTGAAAATGAGGTTCCTAAAGAAAAGAAAACAAAATTAATTGTTTGCCCTACAACATCTGGTACTGGAAGCGAAGTTACAAATGTTGGAGTTTATACCTTTTCAAGTGGATTAAAAATGCCTGTTGTAACAGATGCCTTTTGGCCTGACCTTTCCATAGTTGATCCTGAACTTACTTATTCAATGCCCAAAAACGTTACTATTTCAACTGGCCTTGATGCGTTTACCCACGCCATAGAATCATATTGGGCAACATCAACACAAGATATCAGTCAGGCACTCTCCTTAAAAGCTGCAAAAATAATAAAAGAAAATCTTTTAAAATCAGCCAACTTCGACTACTCAGCAAGAGATGAAATGTCAAAAGCAAGTCTTATTGCAGGAATTGCATTTTCACAAACACGAACAACTGCCGCACACGCAATTAGTTTTCCACTAACAAATAGGTATGGAATCCCGCATGGGATTGCTTGTGCATTAACTTTAAGCCACTTAATAGAATTTGTATACGAAAATAATAAATCTATACTGGAAGAGTTTTTAGATTTTCTAAAAACTGATGTTAAAGATTTAAAAGAATGGATAGATAATGCAATAACAGAAGGTGGATTTAGTTTAAAACTTAGAGATTATGGTGTTAAAGAAACTGAATTACCTAAAATTGTTGAAGATTCATTTAAGGCCAATATTATAAAATTAACACCCGCAAATTTCACAGAAGACAATTTAATGCAAATTCTAAAGAAAATTTTTTAGAGGGAGGACTTTGTATGGACAAAGCTACAGAAATCTATCTAAAGAAAAAAGCGGTAAGAGTTAGGCAAAACATACTAAGGGAAATAGGAACTTTAGGTGTTGGACACATTGGTGGTAGTATGTCAATTGTTGAGGCACTGGTAGTACTTTATTACAAGGTTATGAAAATAGACCCAAAAAACCCAAATTGGGAGGATAGAGACAGACTTGTTTTATCCAAGGGGCACGCAGGGCCTGCACTATATGCAATATTTGCAGATATAGGATACATTCCTGAAGAATACCTTGATACACTAAATCAGCCTGAAACAAAACTTCCAAGTCATTGTGATAGACTCGTAACTCCTGGTGTTGATATGACAAGCGGATCATTAGGTCAAGGACTTTCCGCAGCAATAGGTATGGCCATAGCGGCAAAGTTAGACAAAAAAGATATCAACGTATATTGTATTTTGGGTGATGGAGAACTACAAGAAGGCCAGGTATGGGAGGCTCTGCTCTTTGGTGGAAACAAAAGACTGGACAATTTAATAGTCTTTATAGACTACAATAAAATGCAGATAGATGCTCCTATTAAAGAACTTAACGATTTAGAACCCCTTGAAGAGAAACTTAAGGCATTCAAGTGGCACACACAATCGATAGATGGTCATGATATAAATCAAATTTATGAGGCTATAAAAAGGGCAAAGGAAAATAAAGAACAATCATCTGTAATTATACTCAACACAATAAAAGGAAAAGGAGCTTATTTTGCAGAAGGTAAACTTTCTTGCCACAACATGAAGGTTAGCAAAGAAGAATGGCAAAAGGCGCATCAATTGCTTGAAGAAGAGGTGAAAAAATATGAATGAAGAATTAAGAATTCTATACAACAAAGAATTAGTAAAATTAGCGGAAAAAGATCCAAGGATAATGGTGCTAGATGCCGACCTTATGAAAGCACATAGAACAGATATCTTCAAAGAAAAATTTCCAGATAGGTACATTGACGTAGGTGTTGCAGAAGCAAATATGGTTGGCATTGCCGCAGGACTTTCTAATATGGGAAAAATTCCATTTGTGCATTCATTTACACCCTTTGCCACAAGAAGAACTTACGATCAACTTGCAATTTCAGTTGGACTTGCAAATCTTCCTGTAAAAGTCGTTGGATCTGATCCTGGCGTTATGGCAGAATTAAACGGTCAGACTCATATGAGCTTTGAAGATGCTGGAATCATGAGGAATCTCCCAAGATTTATTGTTATCGAACCAGTTGATTTTATACAACTAAAAAAATTACTGCCGCAAATAATCGAATATCAAGGTCCTTCATATTTAAGATTAAATAGAAAAGAAAAAAGAGTATTTTTCAGTGAAAACGACAACTTTGAAATTGGAAAAATATTTGAAGTAAAAGACGGAAAAGATTTTACAATTATTACTTCTGGAATAATGCTATACGAAGTAAAAAAAGTTGTTGATATGCTTGAAAGTGAAGGATACAGCATTAGAGTACTTAATATGCATACATTAAAACCTGTTGACGAGGAAAGCATCGTAAAGGCTGCAAAAGAAACAGGAAAAATATTTGTCGTAGAAAATCACAGTATTATAAACGGTTGGGGTAGTGCTGTTGCAGAAGTTGTTTCAGAACATTATCCAGTTTTTGTAAAAAGAATAGGAATTAGGGATCATTATGGTTTTGTTGGAAAGGCGGATTATTTAATGAAAAAGTTCAAAATTGATTCACAATCAATATATGAAAGCATCAAGGAGGGATTGGCATGAAAATTGTAATCGGCTCTGATAAATCTGGATTTTCACTAAAACAAGAAATAAAAAAATATCTTCTAGAAAAAGGTATCGAAGTTGAAGATGTTGGTATGTACGAAAATGAAGAAGTAAGACCTTATTATGTATCTGCAGCTATGGTTGCGGAAAAAGTCTCTAAAGGGGAATATGAAAGAGGCATTTTGTGTTGTGGCACGGGAATGGGAATGGCAATAGTTGCAAATAAATTCAAAGGAGTGTATGCTTCTGTTGTAGAAGGACCATTTACCGCAAAATTGTCTAAAATAATAAACAATTCTAATGTTTTAACTATGGGAGGATGGCTAATTACTCCTTTTGAGGCAAAGGAAATAATTGACAACTGGTTAAACGCAAAGTTTGCAGAGGGCCTTGACTTCATTGATGAAAACAGAAAGCAATTTTTAGAAAATGCACTAAATGAAATTAGAAAAATAGAAGATAAAAACTTCAAATAGGAGGGAAATATGAAAAGATTTGTAACCTTAAAGGATATTGCAAGAGAATCTGGATATTCTGTCATAACCGTCTCAAGAGCGTTAAACAACAAAGGATATGTAAGCAAAGAAGCAAAAGAAAAAATCCTTCAGGTTGCAAAAAAACTCAACTATGTAAAAAACATTACTGCAACATCTTTAAAATACAACAAAACAAAAACAATAGGCGTAGTTATAGTAGACACTCAAAACCCATTTTATTCAGACATTCTCAAGGGTGTTGAATACGCTGCTAGAAAAAAGGATTACCAAATCCTTTTTATGAATACCGATAGAAAATACGAAATCGAGGAAAAGGCTATTCGCACCTTCCTTGAAAGAAGGGTAGATGGGTTAATAATAACTGCTATGCAAACAAAAATCGAAGATTTGAAATTTCTTCAAGAGATAAATTTTCCAACGGTATTGGTCGAATATCACAACGAAGATTTAAATATAGATGAGGTATATATAGATGACTTAAAGGGTGGCTATCTTGCAACAAAACACTTAATAGAAAGTGGAAAGAAAAATATTCTCTTTTTTGCAGGCTCAAGCTTTAAATATGCAACAAGAAAAAGATGTGAGGGGTATAAAAAGGCAATACTAGAGCATGGCTTAAATGAAAATACATTATTCTCTAAAGAAGGGTTTGAAGAAGCGTTTTCAACATTTAAACAATTTTGGAAAAGAAAAAATGTAAAAATAGATGGTATTTTTTGCTACAACGACATATTTGCACTTGCGGTATTGAAATTCTTTAATGAGGAAGGCATAAAAGTTCCGCAAGATGTAGCAGTCATTGGATATGACGATATAGTATTTTCAAGCATCGTAGGTCTTTCAACAGTAAAAGTTGACAAATTTGCAATTGGTGAAAAGGCTTTTGAAATTTTGCATCAGAGGATAAACAAGAAAAGGCACAAAAAGAAAGAATATGTATTTGACGTGGAGTTAGTTAAAAGAAAAACAACATAAGGGAGTGAAAAAATGAAATCTAAAATTGGCGTAGTTTGCCTTGCACGTAAAACTTTCGATTTTAAAGCAGCAGAAGAAATTTTCAAATCAAAGGTAGAAGAATTAAAAAAGATAGATTATGTAGATTTTAAAATATACGATGAACTTGTAATAGATGTAGAAGATCTTGAAAGGGTATATGAAAACATAAAAGAAATTGATGGGTTGATAATAATTAGTGGTACATTTCATCTAGGTCATCTTGCAATATCCTTGCAAAAGAAATACAAGGTTCCAATTCTTCTATGGGCATTTAATGAGCTTCCATATGATGGAGGCAAAATCAGATTAAATTCGGTATGCGGTTTGAACCTAAATGCTTCTAACCTATATAAATCTGGTGTAGACAACTTTCACTATGTAATAGGTGAAAGAGTAGATGAAGATTGGCTAAAAGCGATTAATATGAAAAAGGCTATATCGGATTCAAAAATTGGAATCCTTGGCAATAGGGCACATGGATTTTTCAATTTAAGTGTTGATGAATTAAATCTTTTTGGGAATTCTGGTACCATTGTAGACTACTATCAGTTAAATGAATTATACGATTTGGCAAAAAATGCAGATGAAAAAGTATATGAAGAAGAAATTTCTAAGGTATACGAAGTTTCAAGCATTTCAAAAGAACAGCTAAAAAAAGTATCAAAATTAACTTATGCCCTAAAAAAATTCTTGGATGAAAAAAAATTAGCAGGTGTCGCTATTAGATGCTGGCCAGAATTTGCAGGGGACTATGGAATATCACCTTGTGCAGCCATGTCATATTTACAAGCAAAGGGATATATAACAGGCTGCGAAGGTGATTTAGAAGGAACACTTTCTATGATTGCAGCAAAAGCTGCATCTAATAAAACTCCATTTCTTGCAGATCTTTCGCAGGTCGATCTAGAAAAAGATGAAACCCTGTTATGGCATTGTGGAGTTGCCCCTGCAAACCTCTGGGATGGGAAATCAAATAGAAGTTTAGACACTTACTTTGCAGGCGGAAAAGGTGTTACAGCGGACTTTGTTTTAAAAGAAGGTGAAATTACTATTCTCAGGATAGATTCTGCCCGCGGAAAAACAAGAGTGTTTGCCGAAAAAGGAAAGGCCTTTGAGATGGAAAAACTCTTAAAGGGAACATATGCAAAAGTAAAGTTTGAAAAGCCTGTTAAAGATGTATTAGATAGATTAATTACAAATGGCATTGCACACCATGTTGCAATGGTTTACGGTGATTATTATAGAACATATAAAATATTTGCAAAGATAATGAACTGGCAGTTTCTTGGATAAATAGGGGTGACCAAAATGCCTAATTTTGAATTTAGCATAGAAAATCTAAAATTAATAGAGCATTCTATAAATAATCCTTGCTTTTTCGTTGGAAGAGCAAATGAATATGTAAATATGTACCGTGGTAATTTTTCAATTAAAGAAAAGAAAGTAAAAAAAATCCCTTTAAATAAATTAAAAATACAAAATAATGAGTACGTATTTGGAAATGATTCTGAAGATCTATTAAAGGTTGTAAAAAATTTTGATACTCTAGAGTTTATACCTCTAAAGAAAGATTTAAACAGGTTGTGGATAAAGATAAATTCAACGAAAGATGAAAAGATATTTGGACTTGGCGAGCAATTTTCTTATGTTAATCTAAAAGGGAAAAAATTCCCTATCTGGGTCTCAGAACCGGGTGTTGGAAGAAATAAAAAATACTATGTAACATGGCTTGCTGATATCTCAGGAAAAGCAGGAGGAAATTACTATACAACAAACTTTCCACAACCTTATTATCTAAGCAGCAAAGGTTATTCCCTTCTTGTTGAAGGCAGTTCGTATATGAACTTTGATTTTACTAATAATGATTATATCGAAATTGAATTTTGGGATTTTCCAAAGATTAAGTTTTTCTATGGAGAAAGTTATAAAGATATCACTGAAAAATTTACAAGTTATGTTGGTAGACAGCCAATTTTACCTGATTGGGCATTAGACGGTATAATACTTGGAATTCAAGGTGGAACTGATACTTTATTTAAGAAGTTAGAAATTGCAAAAAAATACGGTATTAAGGTCAGTGGTGTATGGTGTCAAGATTGGGTTGGAAAGAAAGTAACATCCTTTGGAAAAAGATTATTTTGGGACTGGAAATGGAATAAAGAAATGTATCCAAACCTTGATGAAAAGATAAAATATTTAAAAGAAAATGGAATAAGATTTTTGGGATACATCAATCCTTATTTGGTAAGTGAAGGAACTCTTTACAAAGAAGCATTAACAAACAACTTCTTAGTAAAAAACTCGAAGAGGGAGCCTTATTTAATTGACTTTGGGGAATTTTACGGTGGAATTGTTGATCTTACAAATCCCCAAGCATATGAATGGTACAAGCAAGTGATTATAAAGAATTTAATTGAATTTGGTCTTGATGGTTGGATGGCAGACTTTGGAGAGTATTTACCATATGATAGCGTCCTATACCAGGGTGATCCCAAAAAAATACACAACTTCTGGCCAGTTCTTTGGTCCAAATTAAACTATGAAGCATTAAAAGAATCTGGAAAAATAGGCGAAATATTATTCTTTGTTAGATCTGGCTTTACTGGTTTTCAAAAATATATTCCTCTTATGTGGGCGGGTGATCAACTAGTAAACTGGTCAAAAGATGATGGAATTCCCTCTGTAGTAACTGCTTTCCTTTCTTCTGCAATTTCCGGTGTAGGCGTAACACACTGTGATATAGGAGGTTATACATCATTATTCAACGTAAAAAGAACCCCTGAGTTATTCATGAGGTGGGTTGAACTTTCAGCATTTTCTCCGGTTATGAGAACCCACGAAACAAACAGACCTGATTCAAACATTCAATTTGATTCATCTGATGAAATATTGAAGCACCTTTCAAGAATGGTTGAGATTCACAGCAAGCTCAAAAGTTATATCAAGTTTTATTTAGAAGAATATCAAATGACGGGCACGCCATTAATTTATCCCGTATTTTTTGAGTACAAAAATTTTTATGTGTTTGATGAGTACCTTTTTGGAAGAGATCTACTAGTTGCACCTGTTTTGAAAAAAGGCAAAAAAACTAGGAAAGTAAAACTTCCCGAAGATGAATGGGTCCATCTTTGGAGCGGCAAAACATACAGCGGGGGAGAATATGAAATTGAGTCTAAATTAGGTTATCCTCCTGTGTTTTATAGAAAAGGTTCTAAATTTTCAAAGCTCTTTGAAAATATCGGAGGGGGGAGTATATGAAAGTTAAGACAAAAAACATTATTCTATACGGTATGGGAGATATTTTCGGTGGAGGATCTTTTATAGTAATAGGCACTCTGTTTTTGTTATTTTTAACTGATGTTGTAGGTCTAAAACCATCTTATGCAGGTCTTGTTTTAGTTATAGGTAAGATTTGGGATGCAATTTCAGATCCATTAATGGGGTATATTTCAGATAATACCAAGTCTAAATTTGGAAGAAGAAGAGTATACTTTCTTGTTGGGATCTTCCCCATCTTCTTAAGCTTTTTTTTACTTTGGTATCCATTTTCAGGAAGTTCACAATTAAGTTTATTCCTATATTATTCATTTGCATATATCCTCTTTTCAACCGTTTATACACTGGTTATGGTTCCATATACAGCTCTAAATGCTGAAATGACGGAAGATTTTAAAATAAGAACTAAATTAACTGGTTCGCGTATAATGTTTTCACAGATTTCAGCTCTTATTTCAGGTGTTTTACCAAAATTGATAATAGATAGTGCAAAGACAAAATCTGAAGGTTTTCTAAAGATGGGTATAACATTCGGAATTTTATACGCAATTCCATGGATCTTTGTCTTCTTAGGAACATTCGAAAAAGTTAAGGTTTCATCTAAAAAAGAATCCTCAGGTAACTTGTTTACAATATTTAAAAACAAAATGTTTAGACTTCATATGTTAATGTATATATTTGCATATACCGCAATGGATATTTTAATGGCACTCTTTATTTACTATCTTACTTATTACCTTGGAAAAGAAAATCTATTTTCAATTTGTATGGGAAGTATATTAATTTTCCAGATTATATCTCTTCCTCTCTACGTAAAAATTTCCAATAAATTTGGAAAGGCAAGGGCTTATCAAATTGGTTTATCGATTTGGGTATTGGGTATGACTTTGCTCTTTTTGCTACCAAAAAGCACCTCAAATGTTGTACTAATAATCAATAGTGCAATAGTTGGAATGGGGCTTTCTGCTGGAGTTATGATCCCATGGGCTATGATACCTACAATAGTGGATATTGATGAACTTATAACTACCAAAAAACGAGCGGGGTTATACTCTGGAATGATGACATTAATAAGGAAGATTGTGCAAGCTGTAACTTTGTTTTTGTTGGGGGTTTTCTTAGATCTCATTGGATACGTTCCAAACACAACACAATCTGAAACAACTCTTTTGTGGCTTAGACTTTCATTTTTCCTATTCCCAGTAATTTTACTTATCCTTGGAATTATTGTTTCATTGAAATACAAAATCACACCTGAGATTCACAAACTGCTAATGAATAAATTAAACGACTTTAGAAACGGCAAAACAGAAGTAGACGAAAATACAAAGGAAATTATCGAAAAAGTAACTGGTTACAAATATGAATCTTTGTATAAAGCTGATTGATACATTATCCCCCGAAAGGGGGATTTTTTAATATCAACTTTGATTGATTAATTTCAAGCATTCTTTGATTTTATATCTTCTTTAAAATTATTATGTCTGTAATATGTTGGATAACATAATGTTGACCAACATAATGTTATATGAAATATAATATTTGCGTCGGGAGGCGATTTTAATGGAATTTTATAATAAAAAAAGAATTGAAATTTTTTGATGAAATTAAATCTCAAAGGCAAAAAAATATTTTTATAGTCGTTTATGGAAGAAGAAGGATTGGAAAAACTACACTCGTAAGAAAAGCTTTTGAAAAAGAAGAAAATGTTTTCTATTATTTTGTAGATGTTTTAAAGCCAAATAACTTGCTTGAAAAAACTAGTCTTTCGTTTTCAAGAGCTGTTTTTAAAATTTGAGTTTGTCATTTTCGATGAATTTCAAAATTTCAACAAAGTTTCCCCTTCCATACTTTTTTCTCTTCAAAAAGCATGGGACAAAATTAAATACTGAAACTATAACACAAAACTCATTGTACTAGGTTCATACGTTGGACTTATGAAAAAACTATTCTACGATTACATAATGCCACTTTTTGGAAGAAAAGATTATTTAGTAAATATTTCCGAAATTTCAGAACTATCAAAGATTGAAAAAACCTCACTTCCACTTTATTTAAAAGAATTAGAAGAAGAATATTAAATTGTAAAATCTATCGAACCACTTTTCCCTCAAAAAAAGAGAATGAAAAAATACAAAATAAATGATTTTTATTTTGATTTCTATTTTAATTTTATACGAAAGTACATTTCAACCATAGAATTTTCTCCGGAAAAAAAGCTAGAATTAATATGGAAAAATCTTCCTCAATATTTTGGATTAAAATTTGAAACAATTTGTCAAAGATTTTTGAAAGAAACACCAGAAGTTTTAGGATTTATTCCAGAGAAAATTGGAAATACGTGGGGAAAAGTTCCTGGAAAGAAAAATGAATCATTTAATATAGACATAGTTGCATATGACTCAGAAAATGTTGTTTTTGGTGAATGCAAATAGACTAACAAAAAGTTGGTATGGAGGATTATAAAAAATTGTTAATTAGAAGCAGCTATGTGGATTTTGGAGAGAGAAAGAAAAAATATATTCTCTTTTCAAAAGCTGGGTTTGAAAGTGAATTGCTAGGTATAAAAGACTTAATTTTATTAACCCCTGAAGATATTGTAGAAAAAATTAAATCAAACGTACCATAAAATTCTCATATTTTTTGATACAATTTCTACGTCATTTCACCATCAGAGTAATATTTATTTGAATTTGTTTTTGTAAATCATTATTAAGCACGAATAGCATGAGTTATATGACTTATAACATTTGAAATAGAATCCAATATTTTCTTTAAGGATCGAGATTTAGTTTTTCAAATACTTTTAAAATTATCAGATACAACTTTTTTTATTTCATAAAAAGGTATTATTTTGACCTTTGTTTTATCCAATTTTTTTTTCATGTTTAGATAGCAAATTTACAACTATGGCTTCTTTTGGTTGATACTTTTTAATGAAACTTCTTAAAGCTCTTGTAATTTTAAATTTTTTTAGATTTGTATATTTAACTTCTATAGGAATATAATCTATACCTTTTCTTAAAATAAAATCAACTTCAGCTTTGTCTTTTGTCCTCCAATAATGAATAGAAAAATCGTATTTTTTTGATAAATAATACAGATTTATATAAACAAAATTCTGAAATAAAAAACTGAAGTCATTTACATTTCCAAATTCACCAGATGCATAATTTTTTAAACCCAAATCTTTAAAATAACAAACTGGTGATTTTGTTAATTCCTTTGCTTTATTTGTGAAAAATGGTTGGATCGAATCAATTACATAAGTTTTTTGAAGATACCAGATATAATCTTTTAAAGTTTTTGTAGATATTCCTGTTTCTGATGAAAGATTCGAAAAATTAAGAGTTTTACCAGTTAAATGTGATAGTATTCTAACTAATAAATTAAACTCACTAATTTTGGCAACTTTTAAAAGACTAACTATATCTTTTTCTATGTAACTTTGATAAATTTCTTTGATTATCTCATTTTTTTCTTTTAAACTTGTTTCAAGTATAACTCGAGGATAACCTCCAAAATTCATGTATTCTTCTAAAAAAGATAGAGTTTTAGTTTCTTCTAAACTAAAAAATTTTTCTAGTTTATTCTCGTATTTGTAACCTGTCTTGTAATTTACAAATTCTTCAAAAGTTATAGTTGGAAGTTCAAAAATTCTTTTTCTTCCAGCAAGTGATTCCTGAATTTTTTCTTTAAGATTAATACTTCCTGAACCTGAAACTATGAACTTATATGGTAAATTCATATCATATATTCCCTTTAAAAATAATCCAGCATTTTCTTTTCTCTGTATTTCATCGATAAATACATAACCTTTAGAATCTCCAATTTCTAATTCAATTTTTTTTAATAAATCTGCTTGTGATTTAAAATACTTCATTTCTTCTTCTATATCAAGATTCAAGAACAAAGTTTTTTCTCCAGATGAAATAAGTTCATTTTCAATAACTTTCATTAATGTAGTTTTTCCACTTTGTCGCGGACCGGTAATAACTGTAATTTCAGGTTTGTTTAAATGTTCTTTTATCTCTTTAAGAAGCTCTCTTTTTATTAGATTCATATTTTCACCCTCTTTTTTGAAAATATATTCATTTAAATTATAACACGAAAATTTAGGAAGTATACTTCTAATTTAGTACGAGATTTTTAGAAATATACTTTATGAATAGCCCGATATTTTATGAAGTGATTTAGGAAAATAATAAAATAAAAGGCAATAAATTCAAAATTTTAGGAGGAAGTCTTCCCGATTTCATTATACCAAAAACTATTAACGACTACCTCCGTTTCGTACCTCATCAATTTTTCTGTCTATTTGTTGCATACAACCGAAAATGTTGCTTTGGTAATTGCAATTGGACTGACAAAAAATTGATATGGAGGATTATAAAAAGTTGTTGATTAGAAGCAGCTATGTGGATTGTGGAAGGGAGAAAGAAAAATGTATTCTCTTTTCAAAAGCTGGGGTTAAAAATGAATTATTTTGTATTAATGTTCTGCTCTTAATTATTCCAGAGAATATGATAAAGTAAAGCAAATAGTAGTTACTCTGTTTATTTGATAATATACAAACTATTTTTTAACAATATATGAAATTTTAGTTATTACAACTTGACTTTTACAAAAAGTATGGTAGTATTTTGTTAGATTTATTTCTTTATTTTTAGGGGGGTAGGGATGAGTAAATCGGTTATTGTGAGTGATTTACACATCGGTGACATGTCTGATGCCGATGATTTTTATACCTCCGGTAATTTTGAAAAATTTATAGCCTTTCTTGAATATATTGAAAAAGATGAGGAAATAGGAAAAATAATTATAGCAGGCGATTTGTTTGAACTATGGCAATGTAAGGTTGAAAAAATTCTACAAATGTATGTTGATTTATGGAAAGTTTTACTAAAATTAAAAGAAACTGGAAAAAAGATAATTTATATCCCCGGGAATCATGATTCTCTTCCTTTTGCAAAGTTAGTCTACAAAGCTGCTCCATTTCCTTTTGGCCCCATCCAATTAACAGATAAATACGATATTGATGAAAAAAGAAAATTGATATTTCCCTATTATCGTGAGGGGAATCTATGGGTTGAACATGGTCATAGATTTGATATATATAACAGAGATGTTTCCACACTTGCAGGTGGCTCTAAAGGTGTAATAGGATACTTCATCGCAAAAACAATTGGAATTATTGAAAAGATGGGAGCAAAAGATATAGATGAACAACTAGAAAATCTAATGGATGGTGTAAAAGATGTGTGGAGAAGTTTAAAAAATAAATTTTCATCTCCATTTTATAAGGTAGCTGGTAATCTTCAATCTTATGTCACACCTGCAAGTAAGGATTATAAAGGTAACTATAAAGAATATGATGAAAAAGGATCAATAACTTTGGGAGAAAAGTTAATTGAAAAAGGATATGAAAAAGCATTTGTTGTATTAGGGCATACACACAAACCAAAGATTGAAAAAGTTACTGAAAATATTGTTTATGCAAATTCTGGAAGCTGGGTTGGAAAAACTCCAACTTTCTGTGTGTTTGATGATGAAAAGAAAATTTTATCGTTGTATGAATGGGATAACAGCAAATCAATATTACTTGATAAAAAAGAATAGTTATAAAATTTTTTATGAGAAGGAAGTGAAAAATATGTCTAAAAAATTAAAAATTTTAGAAGAAATAATAGAAAAAATTGAAAATTCAATCTTTAAAGAATATTTATTGAATTTAAGGGAAGAAGAATTTGGAATTAACAAAGGAAGAAATTTTTTAAGTAATAAATACAAAGGAATAGAGGAATTTTATAAAATCCATAAAAAGGATGAAGTATATGAAAATAAAAACAGTTAAAATTAATGGAATAAGAGGATTTATGTATCATGAAACTCCTCACGTTATTCGTTTAGACAAGAAACATTTCTTCTTGTATGGAGAAAATGGTAAAGGAAAATCCAGTTTTTTTGAAGCTCTTGAATGGGGATTAACTGGTGATGTAAATGAAACAAAAGCAAGAAGAGTTGGAGACAAACGGGAATACTTGTTTCTTTTTTTCATAAAAATCACCCCATTTTTATTAATTTAATGATACCATCACCTTATTTCTTCTCCAAATCTTCTAGCGGGTGATTATGACTCTTATAATTAATAAAATTGAGTTTTCAATTGAGGAAATGAATAAAGTGATAAAAGAACATAATAGTATTTATAATATGCGTATGAAAAAACAATATGAGATTTTTGAAATGTTGGAAAAGCATTATGCAGCAGAATTTGCAAAAGAGCATGATTCTTTTCCAAAATGAAAGAAATACGAAAGATACAGCAAAAAATAGCTGAAATAAATGTTGAAATTCAGGAAAATAAAAAGAATATTAACCATATCGAAGAGAGTTTATCTGATATTTCTAAGGCAGTTAAAGAAATTAATAGTTATTTAAAATTTTTATTTGGTAATAAAACCAACTGAGAAAAATAAATTTCAAATTTTAAAGGAAGGTAAAAAAGCTAAAAATCTAAGTCAAGGTGAAAAAACAGCCATAGCATTTGCATATTTTATTGCTAGATTGGAAGATAAAGATACAGATTTGTGTAATGCACCCCGAAAAATTGGACAGAAATTACGAAACTTTTGTAAAACTTAGATATTCTTCATATACCTCCCGCGGACTTCTGTATTTCAACGCACTGTGTGGATATTTACTGTTATAAAATTCCTCGTATTCCTTTGTTCTTGCTACTAGCTCTGAATAACTCATTTCTTCAACTGGCCATACTACCTCTTCTTTGTATGTCCTAAAGTATCTTTCTGTATTAGCATTTCCTTTTGGATTGTTATAACTTGTAAATATTTGTTTTATCCCTAATATCTTACATTCTTCCATAAATCTTCTACTTGTCGGTTGTGTCCCGTTATCACTTACAAGTATTACTTCTCTTCCTCTTACTCCGTCTTTGTATCCTTTGTTTAATGCATTATTTAATGCTTTTAACCATTCTTCTGTTCTTCCCCTAAGACTTATTTGTGATCCAAGTACTTCCCTTGTATACCAGTCTATTACTGCTATGTAATTTACCCATCCTCCGTCTTTTGTCAGTACTTTTGTCATGTCTATTCCCAGTACCTGCCTCGGCCTGCTTGGAATTATTTTGCTTTGAAATACTCTTCTGGCTTTCTTTTTCTTTTGCTTTAATAACAATCCATTTTCTTTCATTATTCTGTAAACTCTTTTGTGATTAATCTTTTTTCCTTGCTTTCTAAACATCGCATAGATGCGTCTATATCCCCAATATGGGTGTTTTTGCTTTAGCTTTTGTATGAGTTTAAGAATACTTTCATTATTTTTCTTTCTTTTGTATTCTTTTGGTTTGTAATAATACGTACTCCTACTTATTTTCAAATATCTTACAGCTTCAGATATACTGAAACCTTCTTTGACCAAATTATCTATTATTTCCCTCCAGGATGAATGATTGTTTTTTTTAATGTCTCAATAACAATTGCTTGCTTGCCAATGATTTGTTCAAGCTCTTGTATCTTTCTTTGATATTGTGCTGCTTGAGAAGAATTGCCAGAAGTTTCAAGAGCAGTCTTTGCACCTTCAAGAAACTTATCCCTCCACTTGTAATACTGCCCTTGAGAAATACTATGCTTTCTGCAAATTTCAGCTATAGTTTTTTTACCTCTTAATCCTTCGAGTACAATCGCCATCTTTTCTTCAGCAGAAAACTTCTTTCTCATATCTTTCACTCCCCTTCGTATATGATTATACTCTCTACTTTCTAACTGTCCAATCCTTCAGGGGAGCAGTATAACATTTCTATACTCGCTAATTATCCTACTGTCAGCACATATTAATATTTTTTCTGAAAGAATGAAATTCAAAATTTTAGCAGGGGGCTTTCAGCTTTTAATATTCCAAAACTATTACATTAGCATCAACAACTACCTTCACCTTGCTCCTCATCAATTACTTTGTCTATTTCCTCGTCACTGATTTTATCTAACCCTTTTTGTTTTGAAATAAGTCTCATTTTTTCAACTGCTCTCATAGCTTTTACCTGTCTAAATGCTGCTAAAGTACTTTCAATATCTTCAATATCATTTTCGATACGGATAACAATTGCTTTTGGCTTCCCATTTGAAGTAATAATTGTTTCATTTCTTTCCATAAAATAGCGGGGTTAGAACGTATTTCTCTGCTTCTTACATAGCGTATTTTACTCATAATATCACCTTCAATATATTACTTTAGGTCATACCATATTTTATATTTTAATCAAAATATGAGTAATTCTTGTTTTTTAAAGTTCAAAATAAATTTTGCATAAAATAAAATTTAATCAACTAATAGAAAATAAAATGCATTTATTAACAATTTTGTGCAATGAAAAACGCACGTGTATCAAACTTAAGTTATAAAACTAATTTATTAGAAATATTTGATACGATATATAATTTTACTTTTTGAAAATCATGAAAAAGAATTGAATAAGATTTAGCTACAGAAGATGAATATTAGTTTTAAATGCATTAAAATGCAAAATTTTATCTTTGAAGATACAAATCTTAAGATTTATCATGTACTTAAATTAAAATGATTAATCTTACCACAAAAAGCCAAGTACCCACAACGGAATTTTATTTTTGATTGGAATATCAAGATCATCTCTTATCACAAAATCTGAATTTTTCAGCTTTTTATTTTTACCACCAACTTCTATTTTATAATTATCGAATATGAAGTCCCCATCCCTTTCATTTTTAATTGAATAGATTTTTCCTATTTCTTTTAAAGCAAAAACCACAAATGCTTCTCTAAAATTACCAATTTCACCATCAAAAATATGGTAAAATGATGGATCAGAAAGAAATATTTTATCCCCTTTTGTATTAACTTTAAAATTCCCCTTTCTGTTCACTATATTTATAAGTCCTGACTCCTGCAAAACATATAGTATTTCGTATAATTTTTGCTTTCCAACGTTCCATTCTTTGCTCATTGATTCAACATTAATCGTTGGAATTTTTGAATAAATTAAATAGCTAATAATAGCCCACATTAATCTTAGATGGTTATCTCTAATAGTTTCTAGAAAATATGGAATATCACTATAAATTGTCTTTTCAAGAACATTTTTCATTTTTTCTGAAAAATTCCCTTCAATATAAAAAGGACGAGTTCCTGAAGTTGAATAATTTTTAAAATATTTCAAAATATCTACATCCTTTGTTATCGAAATAATATATTCTCTGTCAAAATCAAATGGTGAAGAAATTTTATTAAATTTTTTTTCAGTTTCAAAGTATAAATACTCTCTAAAAGATAATAATGGTAGCTTTACTTTAACAAATCTTCTTGAAAGGTCAGAAATTCCTTTCCTTAAAATAATGCTACTACTATCACTTATCCAGATTTTTTTATTTGGGAAAGAATCATACAACGATTTTATTTGAATGCTCCAGTTGTTTAAATAATGGACTTCATCAACAATTAATCCGTTAAACCCTTCTTGAAAAACACTTTCACCAAGATCGTAAAGTGAAATTTGTGAAAACAGTGGATCGTCTCCTGAAACATAAAATAGATTATTTTTTTTTGCACTCATTAACAAATAAGTTGTCTTACCTACGCCCCTTGGACCATATATTAATAATCCTCTTTCATTTTCAAATTTTTCAATATTTTCAAAATAAAGTCTTTTTTTATTAGGAAGAAAATTAATCATCCTTTCTTTTTTCTCTTCAAATTTTTCAAGTATTTCTACTTTTTTCATATTTTTACCCCCATTAATTCGTTCTATCACAAAACTATTATACCATATTATCGTTTTATAATAAAACGTTATATAGGCTTAATTTTAAATATCGTTTTATAATAAAACGATATAATTCGAAAAACGTTTTAAAATAGAACGATTATTTAATGTATGAATAAAACTTTTGAAAATTGTATAAAAGAGCGTTATATTGTCAAAGATTAATAAAATAGCAATTTTCATACCGGTCTAAGAATTTATTTCTTGTAACTTTCCCTCTATGTTTTTTATCATCATATTAATCAATTAAATTAGAGAATTACAATTAACTTTTCATTTTTAGTCAATACACTGACTAAATTAGGCCCAATTTGGTCAGTGAATTTACTATATGCCATAATATAACTTTTTCAGGAGGTAAAAACATGGATTTTTCATATGTCTATAGCCAAAACCATGGTGGGAAGATAGCAAATCAATATATCTTGATATGCATATAAGAAAATTTGAAAAAAGTAAATTTAAATACATACCTTGTTTTATGAAAAAATTAAAAAATTACAAGAATGGTATTTACATATTAAAAGGTCCAAGGCAGATTGGAAAAAAACAGTATTAAAACTTCTCATCAAAGATTTTATTGAAAAAAATGTTAATCAATCTCCTTTATGTAACCCTTGATTTAATAAGCAGCAAGAATGAACTTACGCAAATTCTAATTGATTATTTTCCATTAAAAACAACATAAAAGAAAAAAAGTATTTGTTCCTTGATGAAATTTCGAGTGTAAATAATTGGCAGAAATCTATTAAATATTTATATGATACAGAAGACTAGAAAATGCATTTGTAGTATTAACTGGCTCTTCTTCATATAATCTGAAAAAATCTTCTGAAAGGCTTCCTGGAAGAAGGGAATTTGGGAAAGATATAGTGTATTTACCAGTTTCTTTTAAGGAGTATATTAATCAAAATCATAACATTGACTTTTTCAGTACAAATTGGAAGATTTATTTGAAATGAGTGAAAAAGAGTTAAAAACATTAAATCTAAAACTTACAAGGTTTAAAGAAGATTTTAAAACATACATTAATACTGGAGAGTTTCCAAAAGTAATTAATGATTTTTTTGAAAATAACTCTATATCTGAAGAAACTTTAAATACATATACAAACTACTTGTATGTTAATATTGAACGATTTAATCGCTCAAGGTTAATATTAAATCAATTACTTTTTAAGATTCCAGATTTAATAGGTCAACGTTTTACCTGGAATTCTCTTTATAACGAAATTTAAGGAACTGGTTCGAAAAATACAATTGAGGATTACTTTACCTTATACTGTATGTAATAAGGATAATGTTGTAGCACTTCCAATTGAATCGTTTTTGCTTATTACGTAAAATTTCAGAGCCGTATTTTTATAATTATAGTTTAAACTATAATAGTTTAAACTATAATATTTTTTACAATAATATGGTATAATGTTTTTGAGGTGATATTATGAAATTTGTTGATAGAATTGACGAAATAAAATTCTTAGAAAAAGAGTATAAGAGAAAAACTTCTTCCTTTATAGTATTGTATGGCAGAAGAAGAGTGGGAAAGACAAGACTTATAAAAGAATTTATCAAAAACAAAGATAGTGTATATTTTTTGGCAACCGAGGAAAGTGAAGCAGAAAATATTAAAACATTCCAAAATATCCTCTATTCAAAATATAAAATTCCACTGCTTGATAATAACAAATTATTAAGCTGGAATGACCTTTTTTACATAATTTCAACCTTAAAATTAGAGAAAAAACTAATCATAGTGATAGATGAATTCCAGTATTTATTAAAGTCTAACAAAGGCTTTTCATCTATTTTGCAAAAATCATGGGATGAATATTTGAAAGATAAAAATATAATGCTAATTATCTCTGGATCAGCACTTTCTATGATAAAAAGAGAAGTTCTTTCATATTCAAGTCCACTATATGGAAGAAGAACTGGTCAAATGAATCTTAAGCCAATTAAATTTAAATATTTCAAAGAGTTTTTTGAAAATAAAAATATTGACTTAATAAAACTCTATTCTTTAACAGGAGGAATTCCAAAATATGTAGAAATATTAGAATCAAAAGAGAATATATATGACACTATTAAAGAGAATTTTTTAAACGTTAATTCTTATCTATTCGAAGAACCCTATTTTTTGCTAGAAAAAGAGTTAAAAGATATAGGCTCATATTTTTCAATAATAAAGGCCATCGCAAACGGAAATAACAAACTCTCAAAAATTTCAACAAGCCTTGGCATAAAGCAAACATCCCTAAGTTATTACCTAAACAATCTAATCGAGCTCGATATATTGGAAAGAGAAGTTCCAATTTTAGAAAAAAATCCACAGACAAGTAAAAAAGGGATATATAAAATAAAAGATAATTTTTTAAATTTTTGGTTTAAGTTTATATATCCGTATAAAAGTTATATAGAAATTGGAAACATTGACTTTGTTATGAACATAATAAAAAAATCCTTTATTGAAAGACATGTAAGCTTTATATACGAAGATATTAGTAAAGAAAAATTGATAGATTTAAATTTAAATGATAAATTACCAGTAAAATTATCAAAAATTGGAAGATGGTGGGACAAAAACTTAGAAATTGATATTGTAGGAGTAGACAGAGAAAATAAACCAATTCTTTTTGGAGAGTGTAAATACACAAAAAAACCAGTAGATTTAGACGTGTATTATGCTTTGGTAGAAAAATCAAAAAAACTTTTAAAAGATAACAATCAGAATAATTTGTATTTTGCTTTCTTTTCCTATAATGGATATACAAAAAATTTTATAGATAAAGTAAAAAAGGAAAAAAATATACTTATTTTTGAAGGAGATTTATCCGAAAATAATTAAGATTTAGCAAGGTAAAAAAGCTAGCGATTTTTGAAATTTAAAACTAAATATATTCTCTAAAAGACCTAACAAAATCATTAAAAAATTTCTTTATATCCTCCCACTTTTCTTCAACTTCTCTAAAATCTTTATTTTTTTCTGCATCTTCAAAATAAACTAAAGCTTTAAGAAAAATAAGAGGATTATATCCTTTATACTTAGTCTCAAGCATTGAAACTAGCTCCTTGATAGTCCATTTATGGATATTAATTAAAAACCAAAGATCATAGAAATCTTTTTTTAGTCCTCTTTGAGCTATAGCACTCATTTTCATACATGCAATATCTTCATCACTTGCCAAATAAAGCTTTCCAACTTTATCAGGTTGCTTTAAAAGCGGGTATTTATATTCAAACAACGAAATCTTAATATCATCTAACTCAAATATAAGAGTCTGAGGATCTTTATAAACAAATGTTACGTTCAGTTTACTGTATATTGTGTTTTCATATACATTTGAAAAATCTTTATCTGGAAAAAGAAAGAAGTCAAAATCAAGGGATGGTCTATGATCATACTTTAACAGAAGGCAAGTTCCACCTGCAAGGTAAAAATCATGGAAAATTTCTAAGCGCAAAATCTTTTCTAAAACTTTCTTTTGATTTTCTTCTAATTTCTTCATTAGAAACCTCCAAAATAACTTTCCAAAAACTTCTATCTTTACCATTAAACCTATGGAGATTGCTTAAAAAAATCTCCTTCAACTCATCTTCTTTATATTTATTTAGAAGCTCACTAAAATCTTCAAGATTACCCAATACCATTTTTCTAATTATTGTTTCTGTTCCAAAACAATAATCCCATATAAAATTCATAATACCATCTCCAATATTATTATACCATAAAAATCCTCCTTAAGCGCTTTTTTAAACAAGATTTGTCAATTTGAAACATAAATAAAAAATATTACCTAATTTTTGTATACATCCTGTAAGTATCTATACTTAATATACCTTGTGAATATTTATCAGTGGTGAAACTATTTTTTGAAAGAGATTTATCTGAAAAGTTATAAAGTTTTAACAAGGTAAAAAAACTAACTAATTTTAAATCTAAAACCAAATATATCCTTTAATTATAACACCCCGTTCTTATTCCATTTCTCAAACTCCATCTTTTTTATTCAATTTTTCTAGAAAGCACTACAGCTTCTTCTACTAAAATTGCCAAATTTTAGAATAACTTATTCACTCAACGAAAATTTTGATATATTCATTTCACAAAAAGTGCAAATGTCAAAATTTATCGTAGCAATAGTTGAAACATCTAAAAATATTAAACAAAAGTGTCGTTTTTTATCGAATATATTAGACAAAAGCGTGCGCTTTTATCGAATGTGGTCGAAAAAACAGAACAGTTTGTGTTAGAATTTTATTGAAATACAATACAAAAAGGGGATGATTAAAATGAATTTTGATGATTTATACATAATGAACCCCTGGTGGAAACTTAAAAATGAAGTTTATAACGATAAACACATAGTTTCATTTGAAAAGAGTAAATTCAAGTATTATCCAGAAAAATTATTTAGAGAAATAGATTTATCAAATCCTGGTATATACACGTTAAGAGGTCCCAGGCAAATAGGAAAAACTACATTTTTAAAGCTTTTAACAAAAAAACTCATTGAAAATAACACAAATCCATTAAATATATTTTATCTAACATGTGATGGTTTAAAAGGCAGACATGAATTAACAGAAATTCTCAAAGTTTATTTTCAAACGTACAATACATCTAAAAAAGATATGAAATATATTTTTCTAGATGAAGTAACATCAATAGAAGATTGGCAATATTCAATAAAGTATTTGGTAGATATTGGGATTTTGGATAACTCTTTGCTAATTCTTACAGGTTCATCTGCATACGATTTAAAAAGCTCAAGCGAAAGACTTCCTGGAAGAAAGGGGTATGGAAAAGATTTAGTTTATCTTCCAATAACTTTCAGAGAATTTTTAAAAAGCTTAAATGTTGAAATTGAAAAAAAAGATATTGAAGAAATTTTATCTTCGACAGAAGAAGAATTAAAAACATTACAATTTAAATACTCATTTATTCAAGAATATTTTCTAAAATATGTAAATTGTGGTGGCTTTCCCAAAATTATTGATGAATTTTTTGATACTGGAACAATTAGTGAGTTAACAAGAAAAATTTACAAAGATTTTGTATTGGAAGATGCAGAAAAATACATAAAATCAAGAACGAACATTATAGAAATTTTCAAAAAAATTCCAGATATAATAGGTCAGCGGTTTTCTTGGAATTCTTTGAAAGAACATTTAAGTGGTCTTTTTGAAAGCGTTGATACAGTTCAAAAATACTTTGGATATTTTGGATACAGTTTTATCTTTTCAACTGTTTTCTTTGTAGATATTTCCAAAAAAACTATAAAGCCAAAAAAACAAAAGAAAATTTATCCTTTGGACAATATTGTAAATTTAGTAATTTACGACTTGACCGGCAAAGAAATAGGACTGCCTCAACGCATTGAAATGTTAACCCTTAACCACATTTTAAAAAATGAAGACGTAGTTGATAATGGTTTAAACTTATACCACGGCCCCTTTTTTTGGTATTCCGATCGCGGTAACGAAATTGATTTTGTTTTTGACTACAAAGGAAAATTAATTCCCATTGAGGTTAAATATCAAAATAAGATAAATAAATTTGATTATTTTGGCATGAAAAAAGTTTTTAAAAAAGGAATTTTAATAACTAAAGATAAAGTTTTTAAAGATGAAAATATAGTTGGAATTCCTGCATGGTTATTTTTTGCTATTAAAGAGTAAAAATGATTTTGGATTTCGGCATCTTACAAGATTGACCAGATTAACTTTTGAGCAAAGACATAGCCATCAAACAATTTTTCTTTTGTCACAACTAAATACATATTTTCTACAGTTGTCACATTGTCACAAAATATGATATAATGACTTTAGAGGTGATCAATCTGGAAAATAAAAAACTTAAATATATAGTTGAAGCATTGTTTGACAAACCTATTGATGACAAAGAGCTTTTAGTAAACAGAAAAAAAGAACTTGAACATTTAAATAAAATAGCATATTTTCAACCTATGGGTATCTTCGGAGTATGCGGAGAAACCGGTGTTGGAAAAACAACTACATTAAACTTTATTAATGCAGAAAATGCAAAAAGGCTATATATACTAATAACTGAAAAAGACTCTAAGGAAGTAATAATAGGTGATTTTCTATACAAACTTTCTCTTTTACAGATAAACTCAAAAAATAATAAGGTTAGAAAATTAGCAACTGAGGCAAGAGATTTTATACTGAACGAAATGAGTTACAATACCTCATACGGTGGGGGAATTAATTTTGCTGCCAACGTTTCATATGAAAAATCAATAAACAATAAAAAGAGGTTTAATATTTATTCAGTTAAAGAACACATTGACAATCTCTTATCTTTGCTAATTGAAGAATACGGCAAAGTATTGATCATAGTCGATGAGTTAGATAAGGAAAAGAAAGAAGAAGTTTTAAATATTTTAGATTCTCTGAAAAGTGTTTTGTTTAAAGAAAATATAATAACAATTGTTTCACTGCCATTTTCTATATACAGAGAATATTCAAACGATAGAATGAGATGGAATGAAAGTGGTAATTTAGAAAATATATTTAAAGATATGGTCTTTCTTGAACCGTTAAAAGCAGAAGATATTAAAAAGATGATTTTAAAAAGAATAAAAGAATACCCTGATTACTTTGAAATGGATGCACTAGATGAGATAGCAACTTTCAGCGATGGAAATCCAAGGGATGCTCTATGGATAGCACAGCAAGTAGCACTGTTTAATACAGATAAAAATAAAATTACCAAAGAGTTAGTAAAAAAAGGGATAAGAAGAATAATCTCTCAAAACCTTAATAATTCATTGTCTTTTACAGATATACAAAAAACAATATTAAAAGAGCTTGCAAAAGAACCAGTAGATAGAACTACACTTGTCAAAAGACTTGAAAAAAAGGTAAAACGTCAAACTGTTTATACATATATAAACAGAATGAAAGATGAAGGTATTATACTTGAAAAATCTGGAATACTGTATTTACCATCAAAAATAAAATATTATGTAGAAATTCTTTAAATTTGTCACAGCTTTAGACAAAATTGTACAACAGTCACATAGTCACAAATAAACTACCCGCCGCTTATAGAAGCGGAGGCTTGTAAAAAGCTTTAGTTAACTACTCTCAGCCACCAGCAATACGTTGACGGGGCTACGCTAGACAGGTTATGACACCCTGAGATGCTGCTCAAGTTCCAGGCTCTGTCGTGTGGGTCTAAACAGTCCTGAGTGGTAAGGACAGTGACCTGCACATAACAAGCCTGTCTAACATTAAGGATGAGCACCTAACTCCTTCAAAGGAAGCTTACCGCATATGGTATATGTTATTTCAAAGGATGGTAAAACATTAATGCCAACAAAAAGGCATGGTAAGGTAAGAAGACTACTAAAACAAGGGCTTGCTAAAGTTGTTAGAAGAGACCCATTTACAATTCAGTTGTTGTGTATGACACAACGACATACACACAACCTGTTACTGTCGGAATAGACATTGGATCAAAAACAGTTGGTATTTCAGCAATAACAGAAAAACAAGAACTACTCAGTATGGAAGTAGAACTACGACAAGATATAAAGAAATTGCTTTTAGAGAGAAGAGAGTATAGAAGAAACAGAAGGTACCGCAAAAGAAGATATAGAAAACCAAGATTTTTGAACAGGCGTCGATACAAAGGATGGCTTGCGCCAAGTGTTCAATGGAAGGTTAATACACACATCAGACTGGTTAATTTAATAGCCAAGATACTGCCAGTTACAAAAATTGTAATTGAAATAGCACCATTTGGTACACACAAAATAGTTAATCCTGACGTAGAAGGTATTCAATATCAAGAAGGCCCACAAAAAAGTTTTAGTGATGTAAGAGAATACTGTTTGTGGTGCGCAGGATATAAATCAGAACTGTCAGGTAAAAAAGGCATACTTGAAGTCCATCATATTATTCCAAGAAGTAAAGGTGGTACTGATAATCCCTCTAATTTAATAGTATTAACTGCAGAAGAACACAAAGCCTTGCATGAATGTAAGATTAAAATTCCACTGAATGGTACTTTGGAAAATTTTTTAGAAGACAAAACAGGTCATTACACAAAGCTAATCCAATCAAAGGGGGGATTAGACCATCAAATACTGTAAAGGAAGTTAGAGGGTTTAGAAGATTCGACAAAGTAAGATATAAAAATCAAATTGGTATAATCTACGGGTTAAGAATCTCTGGATACTTTGATATGCGTTCATTAAGTGGAGAAAAAATTCACTCATCAGTTAAGTGGTCAAACCTAAAACTTTTAGAAAAAGCAAAAACACTAATGTTAGAAAGGAAGGATTAGCGCATTACTCTCCATCTTAAAGAAGATGGAGTCTCCTGCGCTGGATCATGATGAAAAAGTCTCTGTCTTTATTTAATTCATAATAAACTTTAGAGCCTTTCCCTTTTCTTTTTAATATACCTTTATCTACCATATTTTTCAAAATATATCTTGCTCTTCTTTCTTTTACATTAAAGAGTTGTTCAACATCAACTCTAGTAATCTTACCATTCTTATAAAGAAAATCCAAGATTTTATTTTCATACCCGGCACTATCCGGCACTTTGTAAATTATTACTTAAAAAAATGCTCCGTCACCAATAAATTCTGGTTCTTTTAAATTTCTTGCCTTACATAATTCCACAATTCTCTTTATTCCCGTTCCCTACTGTTCAACTTAACCTATTTCTTTAAAAAATCTTGCAATAACTCTATTTCTAATTTCTGAGAGACCTTGCAGAATAAGATCAACACTTAGATTCACAGGAAGTCCACCCGGAGAAGTTATTTCAACTCTATCATCAAAAATTGCAAGTTTGATATCTGATCCTTTAATCGAATAGTCCCTATGAACAACAGCATTCACTAAAGCTTCTCTGATTGCTTCAATTGGAACAATATAACTATCTTCTCTTTTTAACCCTTTTATCTCTCCTCTTTTTTCAATGTGCTCTATAGCAAAATTAAATGCACTTTCAACTTTTTTGTAAAGAGGTCCAGAATACTCTTTTTGATCAATAAATTCCTTTGTGGATAAGCTAATTCCTTTAAATCTTGCATAGCTAATCTTGGCATAACCAAAAAGATTATCTTTACCACTTAACAGTGCCCCGCCCACTGTTAAATAATCTCTTTGCCTTATATTCTTCAATATTTTTAGATTATATAAATCGGACTTTGTCAACTTTTTACCTGTTAAGTTTTAAAAATCTTTTTTTAGACTAGAAAATTCCTTCTCATTATAGCTTGCATTATAGATTATATCTTCATCATAAGATATGTTAAATTTTTGCCTCTCAAGCAACCATACTATCTCCTCACTTGCTTTTCTTGTTGTGACTCCAATTCTAATATATACTTCCTTAGTTTTACCTTTCAAATAATATGGTTTTTGTGATCCAGGGTAAATTTCAACCACGAGCATTTTTTATTATAAACATTTTCAATATATATTTCGGGTATAATTGTTGGGAAACATTTATCGTGTATCATATTTGTTATGCTATCCATCATAGAAAAAATTTCATCTTCCAAAATTCCAACTATCTCTCTTGTTTTATCTTTTATTCCAAAAATTATCTTCCCGCCTGAACCATTAGCAAATGCTACAACAGTTTTCAAAAAAGATTCCATATTCTTAGCAGAAAGCCTTTCTTTAAATTCTAAATTTTACCTTCACCTCTTCTAATTTCAGAAAGTATAATACTTCCACCTCAATTAAAAAATTAGATAAACCCTTTTATTAACCGTATTATATTCAAATACAAATATCACAGACGGGTTAATAACACTTTAAAAAGGAACATTAAAAAACTAGGATTTTTATTCATTGTTATCTTAAAAACTCTATTATTTGTAATTTGTAATATACTCTGAAATATATCTTAAAGTATTAATCTAACTTGATTAATTAAAAACTAAAACTAACAATTAACTAATTTTGCTGGAAATTTTATATTATAAAAAGTCACAAATAAAAAAGGTGTATTTGTTACTCTAACACATGAAAAATTTTAAACCTTTTGACTTTAAAAAACTAAACTATTGCCCACAAATTTAATTACTCCCTAATATATCTCTTCTTAACAAAATGAATTCAAAGTTTGTAGATTTTAAGTATATTTAGAACTTCACTATATTTTTATCTTAATTAGTTCAATCTATTACTTTCATTATATCAAATAATTTATCAAAAAATATATTACGTGAAAAAATGTTCAAAACTCTAGAAAAGTTAAATTTTAATTTTTACTTCAAAAAGTAGCTCTTAGTTTATACAAATTTTGTGTTTTATATTTGTTTTTAGCTACAAGTTAAAACAATTTTTATATAAACATGCACGAACAACATTAAAAGTGCTAATCTTTAAAATTTTTTTAACAATTTTCCCTTTTCTAGCTTATAATTTTCAAGCTCCACTATTTTTTCCTTATTATTTGTATCCCACAAAAAGAGTAATTTTTCTTCTTTTATTTTCAAAGTAGCTCCATTCATCGTATTTTCTATATCTAAAATTAATTCACCCATTTTATCTAAGTTTTCACTATTAAATTCTTCTTCATTAATTTCCAAAAAATTATATTTTTTGAATTTTGAAATTTCTTCACATTCATTTATGTACTCTAATTTCAAAAGTCCTAATCCATATTTTATATCTCCACCAACAAATATTTCAAGTCCACTCTTTAAAAAACTTAATAACTTTTGATCTTTAATATTTAAGATTCCAACCCAATAAAGTGAAATATTAGCATCTAACTCTCCTACAAATTCTTCCATTGGCCTTGGCAAAATCACATCGATCTCGTGAAGAGATTCATCCTTGGCAGATCTAAGTACCGGCGATATTGCCGTTGAAATAATCGTATCAACAAACATTGTTCTAAATTTTTCTTCTGAAAAATTCCCCAAATGAAGTTTTCCATACCTTAAACTTGGAAATAAAACATCATTTCCCCCTTTGTCAAAAGAAGGCCAAAAACACGAAATTTCTTCAAAAACCTCGTCTATATCTTCATAGCTTCCTGTATACAAACCATATATGTTTGTTAAAGCACCCCACATTGTCCATCCAGGAATAAATATTCTTGTCTCATTAATAACCCCATATCTTTTATATCCAATATGAATTGGCTGAACTTGTTTAAATACTAACTTATACCAAATCCCCTTACTAGAACTTTCCACATTATTCACCACCATTTTTACCTTTACCCATTGCCTTCACATGATATCTTGAATATACAAGAACTTTTTCAAGTACATCTTTAAAAAATAAAAGTTTTTCTATATCTTCCGACAATTTTTCAAAAAACTTTTCAGTTAATCCTTTATCATTTTTATCTAAAATTCCAAATGATATTATTAACTCTTTCAAACCATTAAAAATTTTATCCCAAAATTCTTTATTCTTTTCATCTCTTAATATTTTTTTTGAAAATATCCAAAGAGCATACACGCCATAATTTGACAAAACTCCAAGCATTTTATTAACATTATTCTCATTTTTTAAATATTCAGCAATTTCAAAACTAGTTTTGTTTATACTTGCTTCAAGATTTTTCATTGCTATCTCCCCCGTTACTTTTATTAAGTTTTGTTAAAACCTTCATCCTTCCAAATCCTCTAGTTGTCATACCTCCTACACCGAGTGTTTCGTAATACTTTTTAGAATCTTCCAACATTTTAAAAACAAATTCTTTTGATGGTAAGTCTTCAATTAACTTACTGCGATCAAAAAATCTTATCTCACCATAAAAAATGGTACCTCTTGGAATTGCTTCAGAAGTAAAAAGTGCACCTTCTTTGGCCGCCCCTGTTATTGGATTAATAGATACCGATGTTCTTACTTCTAAATTAGAGTTTATTATCTGTGAAATAAGATGCTCAGGAACGATTACTATATCACTTAGAGAAATAGCACCTTCTAATAAAGATAAATCTATATTAGTTTCCACTTTTTTGTACGGAAAATATAACCATCCAAGATTGATATGACCTTCCTTATTGTCTTCATCAGTAATTACATAATAAACCAGTTTGTTAACATTATTTTCCTTAGTACTATCTAAAACCCCAGCTTCCTTTAACAACCCTTCCGATGTTATCCATTTTGTACCTTGCATGGTAAAAACTGGATAAAGTAATATCTTTAAATCCGAAAAGAAAACTAAGCCTTGCATTGATATATCTTTTTTTGAAAAACCAAATGACTTACAGACTATACAATGTCCACAATGCCCAGTTTCTTCTTCAATATCATCAATACTCTTATTTGGCAAATCATCCTGACCAGCGCATTTTATTCTTGCAACTTTATTTCCTGGATAACTTTTCCAATCATGTTCACCAAATGGAAAATCATTTTTCCATTTGGCATTTTTCAATTTACTACTAAAATTTTCTCCATTTATACTTTTTATATCCTTAAAACTTGGCTGATAGTCTTTTACTCTACTTACTAATTCTAAAGCAGAATAATATCTCCATGTACCTGCTAAAGTGCTTCCCGGGATTTTTGGTAAATTTGTTATAGGATCTCTAACTATTGTATTATCAACTCTTCCAATGTTATATCCTCCAGTACCTATATAAATAGGATCCATGGCTTGTGCAAAAATCCTTTTATTTGTAACAAGCATATGATCTACCATTTTTTTACCCCCTTTTATACCTTCAAAATTCTATACCAAAATTCAAACATATCGATAAACATATATAATTTTTCTTCAAATTTATCTTCTGGCATTTTTTCCAAACTTTCCCAGTTTTCCACTCCGAAAACTTTTGCAAACTCATCCTTTTTAGTTCCCTTTAGTTCTAAGATATTCACAAAAGAAGAAAGCATGAAGATTTTTAGAGAATATAGATCATTCCAGTCAGCCAATTTTGAATATATAAGTGTAACTAATTTTTGAAGCTTTGATTCAGAATTAACTTCATCCTTGAAAAATTTATTAAACTTACTAAAATATTGCCAATCTTCTATATCGTATGGTCTATTTTTCTTAATTGATATTTTCCTTCTCCCTTTTTCATAATATATTTCATTTCTTCTTGCATTTGAATCTAAAAACTCAAAATCAAATGTATTAGGATAAAACCAAAAAATATCTTTGTCATTTGAATTTTGTGTTGTATCAATCCATACTTTCCCATCATCGCTAGGATATAGATAAAAAGCATATCCTCTTTGAACAGCGTCTGCTCTTTCAAATAAAGAATAATATTTTTCACTATTATTTTCATCAAAGCTGCAGCAACAACCAGCATGCTTTTGTCTACTCTTAAAATCACTAACAACAATTTTTTTCTTCAAATCCTCCCATTTTTGAAAATCTCTTCTAATTTTTCTTAGTGCTTTCAGCCCAACATACAAAGGTTTCTTATAATTTTGAATAACAATCCCAATATGTAAAGGGAGCTTTCCATAAACCCATTTGAAATGCCTATAATATTCATCTTTTACGCTTTCAATCAAATTTGGAACATATTCTGCAGGAATAATAAACTGCCAACTTACTGGTGTTGGAGAAAGTATTGTAAAAAATGGTTCGTATTCTTCTTCATTTGCGTCCTCTATATAAAGCTTTTTAATAATGTGGGAATCATCATCAATTTTTTTAATTTCAAATGAATCTTTGTTTGCAACTTTCTCTATCGATGAAATTAAATATACCGTATTGTTTTTAGCCCAGAAAAGAATATCTCCATCAGCATATTCACCATCTGGAATATTTACTCTTTCCCAATACAATCTTTGACATCTACTCTTGGGAAAATTCAATAATTTTAATTTTTCCTTTTCTAAATTCTCAAAGAAATTTTTTGTTGTTTCCCAAATTCTCCTAAGTCTTGCAGGAGAAGGATTTTTTCTGAGGAGAAATTGTAATAATAAAGTTGATAGAAATTCAATATCTCTATCGTCAAGAAATTCCCAATGAATTTCCTCTTTATTAAAGTCTATTTTGTTCTTTAATCTAGTACTTTTAATAAAAATTTCCCAATTGGTATCTACTATATTTCCAAAGAAAATTTGTTTAATAAAATCATTAAAACTTTTTTTATAAACTTCCATAGCTAATTCTTTGAAAATTTTAAAATCATATATTTTAAGAAATTTTTTAAACTTATTATTATTTAATAAATTTTTAATTAAATCTGAATGATTATTTTTAATAATTAAATATTTCTCTCCAGATTTTTCTAACTTTCCAAATTTACTTATAATAGTACTTTCGGAAATTGGCTCTATTATCCTTTCGATCTCATTTAAATATTCAAATAATTCTTCATCTTTAAGTTTACTTAAATCATCCGAAGTAAAAGCTTTTAACCCATACGATTTTGATTTTTTGCTCAAATCTTTAACAGCTTTTAAAGTATTACACATTTCTTTAAATAAAATGTGAAAGTCCTTACTTTTATTATATAAAGTATTTATATCATTAGTTAAAAAAGTATTTACTAAATCTCCATTAATCCATTCATTTGATTCAAATTTTAAAGTTATAAGTGCTATTCTTCCATTTTTGTCTTGTAGTTCATCCAGCCAAATAGTCTCACCATTTCTATTATCTAACCAGTTTTTCATTCTTTCCTCTTGCCTTTTTAAGCAGGTATCACATATTAATTCGTTTAACTTACCTTTCTTCTCAACTGTTCTTACCCCACATATTTGACAAATACCTATTTTCAAGCTGTTTTTATTGTTATTTTCATTATTTTTATACAACACCTTAGCTTTTAAAAAATTTTCTGGTGCTTTTTCAATTAATCTTCCCAAATTCATTAGCCCTCTTGATGATTCTGAAAGAAAAATAGCAGGATATATCTCATCATTAAAGACGTTTCTAAATTTTTCAATTATTCTTTCTTCTAGTTCTTTTAAATCATCTCTTAATTTATAAAATTCACCTTCTTTTTTTCCTTTTAAAAGTTCAGAAACAACAAAATATATTCCCGTTTCATCTCTGTAAACTTCATTCCCAATCGGGCATTCCTCTTCTAAAAGTTGTTTTACTTTGCGATCTACCTCTTTTATATTTTTTCTATACCATTGTATATTTGATATCTTTAATGCTTTTTCTGAAAGACCTAATTTATCATATTGAATACCAAGTATACACCATTTTATATTACTAGGATTATTAATGTACTCATCAACTTTTTCTTCGTATAAGTATAATCCTGATAAAGTTGCTTTAAAAAGCGAAGCCACCATATAAACTTGATCATATAAAGTAACATCGTTAACAGGAAATCTACTGTCACTCAATAAATGCGTGTACCAATTTTTTATTTCTGATAAAATCCAATTTCTTACTTGCTGCCAATCAGAATTTTTAAAATCATTATTATCTTTTAAATATTCATATAAATTTTTTAAAAATTGCTTTCTCTTTTCATCAAAATTCTTTTCTTCTACATTTTCAATAAAACCTCCAAAAGCATTTGAAATATATAAACTTTTTAGTATTTCTTTAGGAAATCCTTTATCAATCCCCGAGTTTAGATTTTCACATCCTCTAAAGAAAATTCCCTTAAAATTTCCATCAAAAACTTTTATCCATTCAACTTCTGATAAATTAGGTAGCCTAATTTTTTGATTAAAAAATTCTTCAAATACTTGATCTATTTCATCAATCTCATCTTTAAATAATTTATTAAAATAATCTTCATATCTTTTAATTTTTTGCTCAGCATTAGGGAAATATTCTATCCAATTTTTAATCCCAGCATGAGTTTTTCCAATGTTAAAAAGTAACGCACCAGCTTCAGCCTTTAATATATCTTCTTTATGGACGAAATTTTCTCAATAACACATGAATCCATATTACTTCACCTCATTGCAGCAAATTTCAATTTTTTGCTTTTTATAGTAAATCTTCCCCAACCTAATTTGCTTTTTGCACCAATTCCTATGTCGGAAACCTTTTTAAAAGATAATTCTATAAATTTTACATCTTTTTCTACTTGATCTTTTAAAACTTCTCTCTCTAACCTTATTCCATCAAATGGTATATAAACAATTTGAACAATCCCTCTTGAATATTTAGAGACAACTTCAAAAAAAATAGGCCTTTTCCCTTTTCTTTCTTCTTTGCTGTGAGGATTAATGACTTCCGTTGACAGTCTACTAAAAAACGTAGGATAAAATATTGCGCGCCCTTTATGTGGTTTCAAGAAAAAAGGAAGATTCTTTTCTGATGTTTCTCCATACTTTTTCCAGATGTTATTTCTTACCCAATCTTTGAAATTTTCCTTTTTTCTCAAATTATCTATATCTTCTTTTTTCAATCTCAGACCTAATTCAAATATTAAATACTTAATTATCTCATGCATATCTTTTTCTTTCAATTTATCCTCAAGTAATTCACTCAACATTTTCGTAAATTTCCTAAATTCCATAGAACCTGTTCCAAATATTCTTGCAAAAGATTGTATATAGTCAATTGCTTTTTCTTCAGTATTTGATGAAAACAATGATTCATTAATTAATATTTTAAAAGCATTAGCAAATGCTCCTTTCCAAGCAGAACCTCTAATCATAGGTATTTTAAAAGCCTTATCCTTAATACATAAATTTTTCTTAGTTAAGTTATAATCTTCATCATCTTTCGAAAAATATGGATTAATTAGCTCGATTTCTGCCCAAAAAATAAACGAATAAGGTATTAACCTACTTATATAATTTTTCAACTCATCCTCTCTTAAAATTCCACTTAGTCTTTCTGCTTTTTCTATCAAATTTAGTGGATTATTATTTGTCATTAAACCGTTATATTCAAGCATTTCATTTTTTTTACCTTCTTCCAGCATTTTTTTATATGTTTCAAACTTAAGTGATTTTTTCATTCTTTTCACTTCCTTTCAAAAATTAACAAATGAGATAAAACCAACTTTTAAATGTCTCTCATATTTATCTTTTTGAATTTGATAGGTAAACAAAGGAAATATTTTACTTCCCATACTCTTGCTTCCATTTTTATATTCATTTAGTTTATTAGATTTAATTTCTTTAAGTTTTTTTATTAATTCACTATAACCTTTGCCGTCAATATTTTTTAAAAATAAAACGTTAATCTTTTCATTTTTAGATAATAAAATCTCAAAATCTTTTTCTTCGCCCTCTTCAACATTAACAATGTCACTTTTTTCACTATTTTCTAAAAAAAATTTATTCTCATTTCCAAATAGTTTAAATTTAAATTCATTTTTTCTCCATTGTTCACTGTTCAATATCTTCCCATCTATTTCTATATTCACAACTTGTAACCTTCCATATCCTAAAGACCATTTTCCTCCCCAAAAACCATATAATTCCATAAAATACAACAAGGGATAAAATATCGGATTAATTATCTTTTCTTCTACTTCAAAAGTAACTTCAAAAGTCCCCCAAAAATACGGTTTTCTATAACCATTATCTAAATTTAAATAGTTACCAAAACAATATTTCCCGACTGGTTTTATTTCTTTTATCCTAATCCATCCTTCCCAATTATTACAACCAAAAATTTTGGAAGATAAACTTAGTCCAAATTCAGAAAAAATTTTGTTCAAAGATTCAAAATCAGTCCCCTCTTTTAAAATAAAGTTTTGAAATTTTTCTGGATCAAAACTTCCTAAATCATTGATTTGTAAACCAGAAAAATAACAAATAATATCCAACCAAAACCTTAAAGAGCCAATTAAGCTTGAAGGCCTTATTTCATTAGTTATTCCTCTATAGTTTCCTGTCCACAAAGGACTGAGAGTTTTAAATTTTATTCTTAGCTCTTTATTCATGAAGCGTCCCCCGTTCTTTATTTATATATAATTTTAAACTCTTTGAAATAAATCTAAATTTACGAACGTAAGCTGGCTATGATTGTAAAATAAAATTTCAATTCCTACAAGGTAAGGTACAAACCACAGGCGACTTAGCAGATATGCTTACTTTACTTTTTCCATTTCAATTCCTACAAGGTAAGGTACAAACTATTAATTAAAAGAATAAGTGACCATCCCAAACTTATGTTTCAATTCCTACAAGGTAAGGTACAAACCTCCGTTTGCAATTAAAAAGAGCTTACCGCCTTCCACGGGTTTCAATTCCTACAAGGTAAGGTACAAACGAAGACAAAGTGCTCGATACCATAGGTGTACTAAAGTTTCAATTCCTACAAGGTAAGGTACAAACTCAGACGTATTAAAAATACCACCATTATATCTAGAATTTCAATTCCTACAAGGTAAGGTACAAACTTAAAACACCTCCTTATTACTTCTCATAATTATCTTCATTTCAATTCCTACAAGGTAAGGTACAAACATAGACTATATGAGCGTCAATCATTTCAATTTGTCCATTTCAATTCCTACAAGGTAAGGTACAAACCAAATACAATCTGCAGGTACTGTAAAAATAGCAAACGGCATTTCAATTCCTACAAGGTAAGGTACAAACTAGGTGGTCCATCTTTGGATCAGGCAAAGATATATTAATTTCAATTCCTACAAGGTAAGGTACAAACTCAGACGTATTAAAAATACCACCATTATATCTAGAATTTCAATTCCTACAAGGTAAGGTACAAACCATATATTACGTTACAATTATATTACATATTATCACTTTTTGCAACCTTTTTGAAAAAATCATAATAAATAATAAACAATATTAACGTAAAATACTTTGAATTTACATAATTTTTTTATTTTTTTCAGTCGATCTCCAGGACTTTTTACACTACTACACATCGACTGAATTTAACTATAAAAATTTTGTTTCTTCTTTTTTATACTTTTTTAAAATTTATTATATTAAAAATTTTGCCTTTAGTCAAAGTAAAAAAATTAGTTTATTCTAGAACGCAAAAAAGAGAGACGCTTTTTTTAAAATTGTAAAAGAATATGTCTAAAAAATGTCATAACTATTTTTGTTTTTATCATTCTTGAATTCAATCAGTTCTCAATCAATTAAGGATTATACACTTATCTTTTAATCAAACAAAAAATAAATTTAGATTGAAAATATTAATCATAAACTTATTAGATAAACTGATAAATAATTCTAAATGGCTAGTATAAGGTACAAAAATATAATTGTGATTTTTAAATAACTATTTTTTACTTTAAAAATTTTTAAGTATAGATAAATCAAATTCTATTTTCCCTATATATTTAGTTTAAAACCACGATTTCTACATTACAAGTTATTTTTTAATTAAACGGTTTTGCACCAACAACCTTAGCTGCAACATATCAATTCGTGCTCTTCAAAGATTTTATTTTTTTGACTTATTATGTATAAAAGCAGTGAAAGTTTTCCCTTAAAGACAGGCATCGAACAATTTTTTACTTTTATCCAATTTGCCCTTGGAAAAACAACTACAGGAAAAACACAGTTTTTAACCTTTTTGCATAATCTTTCCGGAAGGTTGTTTTCAAACCATTTTAAAAGTAGTTTAGCATGTCTTTGATTTTGCTTTGAAGGACTCGAAAATTCTTGCCAAATGTTTCCTACCTTAAGTCTCCAAATATCTTTGTCACATATTAAAGCTCCATTCCAATTTTTTGTCTCTATTACAAATATTCCTTTTTTATGAAAAATCAAATGATCAATTTGAATAAACTCCCCTTTTTCTATCTCTAAAACAGCGTCATTAGCAATTATTGCTTTTCTTGAAAGACACATTCAAAGAAAAAAAAGAAACATCGGTTTCTCCATCATCACCTTTTTTCTTTTTTGATTTTAATTCATAAGTATACCAAATATTTGCAAATGGTTTTAAGACTTTTAAAAATAAATTTTTATCAAATTTTTCAAGAAAAATTCTTTTTTTGATTGTTCTCTTTTTCACTAATTAGGTTATAAAATTTTTCTTTGATTTCCCTATTTTGTCTAAAAATTTTTGCAAACATAAACTTCCCCCTTGCAACTTAAAACAATTAAAAAAAGTTAGTATGTAATTTTTTATTCTGTTAAATTATTATACTATTTAACCACTAACTTTTCAATTTGAAAAAAGTATTTACTATTTATGTTATGCTCATCTTTATACAATTTTATCTATTTAATTTTATTTCTCCTTAAAAATAAAAATTCCCCACCTTTGCATTAGCACAAAGATGGGGAAACTTTTAAATAAAAGTATATAACTAATCTCATTCTTTATAATACTTTTGATTTTTCAAAAGTTGCTCTTCTGGTACATCTCTAAATTCTTTTGCGGGGACACCTGCAAATATTTTTTTAGGTGGCACGTTTTTTGTAACGACAGCACCTGCAGCAATTAATGCATCTTCTCCTATTTCAATCCCAGGTAAAATAGTTGCATTTGCGCCTATCCTGGCACCTTTTCTCAAAGTTGGTCCCTTAAAGTATTTCTTTCTTTCTTCCGTCCTTCCAAGAAAGTTATCTTTAGTAAATGTAACTTCCGGTGCTACAAAACAGTAATCCTCTATGGTAGAAATTGCCGTTATATAAGCTTCTGTTTCTATTTTTACATACTTTCCAATCCTTGTTTTATTTTCAACAGTAACGCCTCTACCAATAATTGTATATTCACCTATTTCTACATCTTCTCTAATACTTGCAAGGTCTCCAACAAAAACAAAATCTTTCAAAACTGCTCCTCTATATACAACACAGTTAGCACCTATTGTTACATATTCTCCCAAAACAAGAGGTGGCAAAGTTTTCTCTTCGGTTGTAGCCGAAGCACTTGCCTTAAAAGGCTTTTTACCTAAAACGGTATTATCTGCTATAACACAGCCTTTTCCAATAACTGTGCCCTCTTTAACTACTACATTGTGCCCTAAAACTACTTCATCACCAATTACTACATTATCTTCAATTACAACGTTATGTCCAAATTTTACATTCTTACCTATTTTTGCAGTTTCAGAAATATACATGTAAATCACCCCTTGCTAAATAATCTTTTGAATATCCCTACAAGCGATCCAAGACCATATGAAATATGTAAAACCAAAAATGAAATGAATGAATAAAAAAATATCTTTAAAGATTTTTCTTTTAAGGCTATTTTTAAAGAAAAAAATATGTTTAAAAATAAATATAATGCTAATATTGAAAAGTACACACTTTTTAAAAAGCTAATTTTGTAAACAAATAAGATTGAAAGCAAAAAAAGTACAAAAAACAAAGGAACAAGGTGCCTTAAAGAAAAAGCCTTTTTTGCATACTTTGTTGATAAAATAACCCACAATCCATTTTGAAAGTTATTTTTAAATAAACTTTTAAAATTATCTCTTGCATAGTAATAGCTCTCTGCATTTGGAACAAGTAATATTCTCATCCCTGCATTTTTAATTCTTAGGTTCATTTCAATATCTTGATTTCTCACAAGATTTGGATTAAAAGTTCCAACCTTTTCAAATACCTCTCTTTTGTATATTCCATATGCTACTGTGTCAACATACATTTCTTTTTGAGGATTTATCCTATACCTTGCTCCACCTATTCCAAATGGGTGCGATAGAACTTTTGAAATTGCTATCGCCTTTTTTGTATCACTTCCCGGCCTTGTTATAACCTTGCCACCAGCTATCTCGCATTTTCCTTCGTCTAATCTTTTTATACATTCAGAGATATAATTTTTTGAGTATGTTGAATGTGCTCCAGCTATCATAATGTAATCTCCTGTGGCATTTTTAATTCCAATATTAAGTGCAATTGGAGTAATTTTTTCTGGATTGTCAATTATCTTTATATCTTTATATCCTTTTAAAATTTCTCTTGTTCTATCACTACTCATCCCATCAACAACTATTATCTCTTTTTTGGGATAATCATTTTCTAAAATTGAATTTATACATTTTTCAATATGCTTTTCCTCGTTTCTTGTTGGAATTACAATTGTTACTTTTTTCATCTCAAGCCTCCACTAATCTAACACAAAACTAATAAATTCTTTTTCTTTCTTTTCATTCCAAACAAATCTATCTTTGTATTTTTTTATGTTTTCTAGAAGATTTTCATAGTTTTCGTAAGCTTTAAGTATCTTTTCAACAGACTTATCTACATTATTTGGATCTATAACTACACCTATTCCATATTTTTCAACTTCTTTTGCCATTGACACAAAAGTATTTTTTACTATTACAGGTGTTTCAGCAGCTATAGAATCATAATACTTATGTGGTAATGCAAATATATCATTTTTATAACTTTCACTCATTACAGTATTGTACGAAATCAAAGAAAATGCAGATTTTGAAAGCTGTTCCATCATATCTTCGTACGGTAAAAAAGTGGTATATTCATGAGGAACATCTTTAAAAACATCTGAATCCATTCCGATGATTTTAAATTTAAAGCCTTTTTCTATAAGCCTCTTTATTATTTTCTTTTCATTTGATAAATTTCTCGTTACTTTTCCCACAAAAGAAATTTCTTTCTTTTTTTCTTTGCTTTCAACAGAAATACTTGCATAATTTGGAATAATTAAGTAAGGCTTATTTATTTTCAACTTTTCAAAGATATCACTTTTTGTTTCTTTTGATACAAAAACAAGTTTATCAGACATTTTTAATTGTCTTTCAAAAATTTTCCACATTACTTTTTCTTTTAAAACTTTTGCAAAGCCCTTTAGCGTATTTAAAAAATTCTCAGGATGGTATTCATGGATATCGTAAATTACCACTTTATCTCTTTTTTTTGCTACTTTAAATGGTGCAAGCGGTCTTGATGCAAGAAAATGATGAAAGTATACTATATCATAGTCATAGTTTTTTATCATTTCTACTATCTTTTTATCTAATTTTCTTCTACGCATTAATTTTAATATTGGGTTAGCTTTGACATTTTTTTCATATTTTATCGGCTTATAAAATATATTCCCCTCTTTAGACTCTATTTCCTCTTTATCCGTCCAATATTGATATATTACTTCATTATCTTTTGATAATGCTTTTACTGTCCTAAAAACCCTTTTATCGTACTTTGGATGCATATAACCAATTATAAATATTTTCACACTAATACCTCCAAAGATTATTTTTTCATCTGGTCTTTTACATAAGAAATTACATCTTTATATAGCAATAGATAAATAAGTAAAACTAAAATGCAAAAGATATAGTATATATAGCTTGCCTTAAAAAACGTACCTAAACTTGCAACTATTACTATCAAAATTACAGACATATAAATCCTTTTTATCTTTATATGCATTGTATAATACTTCTGTGCTATAACCGTTCTTAAAGTAAAAAACACCACATATGAAAGTCCTGTAGAAATTGCAGCACCCTTTGCCTCAAGAAGTGGCACAAGAAGATTATTCCCCACAAAATTTACAAATGCAGAAACTCCAGTTATAACTATATGCCAATACGTCTTTTTTGAAAAATTAATTCCCAAAACTGTTGTTTCAGACAACATGTACATTATTGGATAAAGAATTAAAAATGGCGCAATGTATGATGCTTCCCTATAACTTTTAGCAAAAAGCAAAAATATTAAATCTTTAAAGGCAAGAAGTAGTAGTCCAAAAATAAATAAAATTGCACTAATTAATGAATTTGCCTTTTCAAAAAAATTATCTGAAATAGCTTTTGAATTATATTTTTCATATGCAAGAGGCACCCAAAAGGTAGTAAATCCTACTTGAATTAGCTGCATAATCGATACTATTTTAAATGCTGCACTGTAAAGTCCTATTTCAGTAAAGGTCGAAAATTGCCTCAATGAAATCCTATCAATCGATGAAAAAAGCCAATATAAAATCGAAGATGGAATAAAAGGAATTCCATATTTTAAAAATTCTAATAGTTTTTCAAAATCTATCTTTGAAAAACTCCTTGATTGTTTGTCTACAAAAAAGCCCACTAAAAGCGCAAATATATTCCCTATTATTTGCCCGAAAATAATTGCATAAAAACTTCTAGAAACAGTTAATGCAAATACTACAGTTCCTCCAAAATTTCCTAATGCCAAAATTACGTTTATGAAAGAAAATAAAAATCCCCTTTTTTGCATTCTAATTGAAAGTTGATTGAATCTTTGAAATATTCCACTTAGGAGTGAAAATGCAAAAAGATAGCCAATCCCTTTGTAATAATCTCCATACAAAAAAATACTCAACGATTTTTCAAAAACTATAAAAAATATAGAAACAAAGAATCCCAAAATAACTGAAGGAAAAAGGCAAGACCAAAAGACATTATTTTTATCTTCTTCTTCATAATAGTACCTTACAAGGCTTTGATCCAGTCCAAGTAAAGTAACAAGTAGTGCTATATTATAGGCCAATGTAAACATTGAGGCTCTTCCAAATTCTTCAGGAAGAATAAGATAACTAATAATAGGAGTAGAAAAAAAGACTATTATTGCTCTTATCCAAGTCCCAATAGAAAATGAAAAAAAACTTTTTATATAATTCTTCATCGCCAAAGAATTCACTCCTGATCTTATTATTATTTATTTTTAATTATGCTTTTGCCTATCTATCAAATCTTTTTTTCAGACACATAATGTTTTTCATACCAATCTCTGTATTCTCCACTTCTAATCTTTTCTATCCATTCTTTATTATCCAAATACCACTTTATTGTATCTCTCAACCCTTTTTCAAATGTGATTTCTGGCTTCCAACCAAGTTCATGCTGGATCTTTGTACTATCTATTGCATACCTCCTATCATGTCCTGGCCTATCTTTTACATGCTTTATAAGATTCTCATTTATTTCTTCATCCTTAGTAAACTCTCTCAAAATTTCTATTATCTTCCTCACTATCTTTATGTTCTCCCATTCATTATCTGCTCCTACATTGTATACCTCTCCTACTTTTCCCTTTTCAATCACTAAATCTATTGCCCTACAATGATCAAGCACATGTATCCAATCACGTATCTGCCTGCCATCTCCATAAATCGGAAGGTTCTTATGTTCTAAAGCATTTAATATCATCAACGGTATTAATTTCTCTGGAAATTGATATGGCCCATAATTATTTGAACATCTAGTAATATTTACCGGCATACCATACGTCTCATGATATGCTAAAACAAGTAAATCGGCAGATGCTTTACTTGCTGAATACGGACTTCTAGGACTAATCGGGGTCTTTTCTGTAAATTTCCCACTCGGTCCAAGTGTCCCATATACTTCATCAGTCGATATTTGAATAAATTTTTTACCTTCTATCCATTTCCCATTTTTGTTCCATTTTTTTCTTACTACATCCAATAAAGTCTGTACCCCAAGTACATTTGTTTCTAAAAATTCTCTTGGATTATATATTGACCTATCTACATGACTTTCTGCTGCAAAGTTTACTATTACATCTATATCATATTTTTCTATCAAATACTCTATCAATTCTCCGTTATTTATATCACCTCTTACAAATTCAAATCTTTTCTTTTGATCATCACTTAGTTTTGATAAATTATCTAGATTCCCAGCATATGTAAGTTTGTCTAATCCTATTATTTGAGCTTCTTTGTGTTTTTCAAGATAATAATAAACAAAGTTGCTTCCTATAAATCCACAGCATCCTGTAACTAGTAATTTCACATAATCACCTCAACTTTAATTCTTCATATAATCTTTTTTCAAGTTCAAGTAAATCTCTTTTTCTTTCCTTTACAGGCTTTGCCGGTATTCCAACAGCAATAGTCCATTCTGGTATATCTTTATTTACTAGTGCCATGCTTCCCACTGCTGCTCCTTCTCCTATCGTAACGCCTGGAAGTATTGTCGCACCTGTTCCAATCAATCCATGTTTTTTTATAATTACTGGTTCAGATATAATGTTTCTGTATTTTTCTGGTACCATTGGATTTGTTAAAAATTCTCCTGAGTAATCATCGGTAATAGCATAAACACTTACTCTACTTGACAAACCACTAAAATCTTCCATGATTATTCCTGCTTCTCCAGCAAACAAATAACAACCTGCTGCTATGTGTATAAAACTTCCAAGCTTTATCTTCCCTGACAAAATGCAAAAGTCATCTATCCTAACGTTATCTCCTATCTCAATTAATTCTGGCTTATATATCGAAGCTTTTCTACTTATTAAAACATTCTTCCCTATTGATTTAAACCCTAATTCTTTCAATTCTTCGGGTGTATAAAAACTTGTTTTCATATGCTTACCCCCTAACAACTTTTTCTATTGTTGTACATATTTTTTCAACATGTTTTTCTTCTAAATCACCATACAACGGTAAATGTAAAATTCTTTTCGAGATTTCTTGCGATGTTTTACATTGATTTTCTTGATTAAACACTGTATCTAATGATGGAAAAAAGTATTTTCGTGTGTTATAGCCTTCTTCTTTTAATTTTTTGTATGCTTTTTCTCTTTGCTCTTGATTCTCAAATAAAACTGGCATATATATGTAATTATATTTTGTTATATTACTTGATAATTTTTGAAACTTTACTAACCCTTTTAATTTTTCTTTGTAGCTTTCATAAATTTTTTTGCGTTTTTTTATTTCTTTTCCAACTATCTCTAAATTTAATAATCCCATTGCTGCCTGAAATTCATTCATTTTTGCATTTATCCCTTTATCTTCTATTTCTATTTCTTCATTAAAGCCAAAGTTTCTTAATCTTTTTGCTTTCCTTATTAATTCATCATTGTCTGAAAATATTGCTCCACCTTCTATTGTATGAAATACCTTTGTTGCATGAAAACTTGCTATTGATACATCCCCAAATTTATAAATAGATTCTCCTTTATAATAAACATCAAAACAGTGTGCTGCATCATATATTATCTTTAATCTATGTTTCTTTGCTATTTCTTCTATTTTTTCAATATCACAAGGATTCCCAAAAACATGTACTGCTAATATCGCTCTTGTATTTTCTGTTATCTTTTTTTCAATTTCATTAGGGTCTATGTTAAATGTTTCTGGATTTATATCTACAAATACTGGTTTATATTTTTGCCAAATTATTGAACTTGATGTTGCTACAAATGTAAACGGAGTAGTTATTATCTCAGAATCTTTCGGAAAATCGAACAACTCTATGGCAATTAGTAATGCTAATGTACCATTTGAAACTACTGCACATTTTGTATTAAATCTCTCCTCCAATGCTTTTTCAAGCTTTACTAGATATTCTCCGTTGTTTGTAAGCCATCTTGTCTCCCAAAGCTTTTCTATCATCTGTGTATATTTTTCAAAATCAGGCATTATGCTTCTTGTTACATTGATCATTTAATTTCACCAGCCAATTCTAAAATGTATTTTCCATAATCTGTTTTTTCTTGTTTTTTCCCAAGTTCATATAACTGCTCTCTTGTTATATATCCCATTCTATACGCTACTTCTTCTATACATGCTATGTAAAATCCTTGCCTTTTTTGTATCGTTGCTACAAAGTTTGATGCCTCAAGCAATCCTTCGGGAGTCCCTGTATCAAGCCACGCAACTCCCCTGCCTAGAGGTATTACTTTTAATTCCCCCTTTTTAAGATATTCTTTATTTACATCGGTAATTTCTAATTCTCCACGTGCCGACGGCTTTAGATTTTTTGCTATTTCTACAACTTTATTATCATAAAAGTAAAGCCCTGGTACTGCCCAATTCGATTTTGGCTTTTCTGGCTTTTCTTCTAGCGATATTGCTTTTCCATTTTTATCAAATTCCACCACACCAAAGTCTTTTGGATTACGTACAGGATACGCAAAAACAACAGCCCCTTCTTTAAATTGAGCAGCTTTTTGCACTGCCTGACCAAAGCTTTGACCAAAGAATAAGTTGTCACCTAATATAAGTGCTACATTTGAATCTCCTATAAATTCTTCTCCTACTAAAAATGCATCTGCTATCCCTCTTGGTTTAAGTTGCTCCTTATATGTTATTTTTATCCCCAATTGTGAACCATCATCAAGCAATTTTTGGTATAATGGCAAAAATTCTGGGTTGGTTATTATTAGTATTTCTCTTATACCTGCAAATAATAAAATTGATAGTGGATAATATATCATTGGTTTGTCATATACCGGTAATAGTTGTTTGCTTACTGATATCGTTGCTGGATAAAGCCTTGTTGCCTTTCCTCCTGAAAGTATTATCCCTTTCATTACATATCTCTCCCGTTCAATTTCGATTCAAACACATTTTTCCAAAGTTGCACACAACGTTCTTCTGAAAATTCATTTAATACTATCTCTCTATTCTTAATTGCAATCTTTTCTTCAAATGTAAATATATCTTTCTCAGAACCATCTAATATGTTTTTAGTATCAAATACTTTGATACCAAATCTGTTAAAAAACGCCCAAGATGAAATATCACTTCTTATGTACACTTTCTTTCCAAGATAAAGAAGTGCCAATATATTCCCAAGGGCTTGCTGCCTCCTATGTGCGAATATTGCCACATCTACATTTGCTAATATCTTGGCATATTCTTCCGGGGAGAGAAATTCTGTTAATGCAATAAAGTTATCTCCAAATAGTTTAACTCCATATTCACATACTTTTTTTATATATTCTTGTGAACTACCGTAGGAAAGTGGGCAAATAATTTTGAAATTGTTAAGTCTATACTTAGACAAACTACTAAGTATTTCAAAATGATTATTGGTTGGTGCTGCAGAATTTCCAATTAATATTGTTTTTTCTTCTTTATTTTTTTGATCTGAAAATGTATCCAGCATTTTAAAATCAACTGGATTTAAATAAAATGCATAATAGTATTTTGCTTTTGTCTTGTATTTTTCTTTAGCAAATAAATAATCTTCCTGTACTAACGCTATTATTCCATAAATTTTCTTTATTACTTTTCTCTTCAATTTTTCTAACACTTTTTCTCTAACTGAATGAGAATCTTTTAACCAATAGTTGTAAAGGTCTCCCCCCCACACTACCCAGTAGGTCTTATAAAGATTTTTTCTATTAAATAAAAATAACATCAGACTTTTTCCACCACGAAAAAGTGAATGTAAAAATATTTTGTCGGCATTAGAAATTTTTTTATATAACCATCTTATTTGACTTAATTTATAGATATCTACTATCTCTACCTTGCCTCTATCAAGATATTTAGGGCGTTTACTAAACGTTACAAAATGATGATCCGATATAGAAAAATTTTGATTTATAAATTCTATAAATTTATCAGAATATTTATTATCATTTAAAATATGAAGATACAATATGTAATCCTCCTAAATATCATATAGAGAACTATTTAATTAATTAAAAATCATTTTTTTAGGACAACTACTGATTCTTTTAATTCGGCATATGCCTTTAAGAAACTTTCTTTTTCACTAACATCTTTTTTTGCAATCAAAACAAATTTTTCGCAGTATTTTACAAATGCCAAAACATCAGGATTTTCATAGTTTGGTAAGTTAAAGATTATATAGTCATAATTTTGCTTAATATTTTCAAAATCTTTTTCAAAGCTATTAACCAATTTCAAAAATTCAGACATTTCAGATGTTTTGGCTGCAGAAAACACGTCTAAATTTTCCTTGAAATTGTAAATATTATTTTTATCAGTTCCTTTCAAGCCTCTTGCAATATATTTGCCTTCAAAATCAATCAAAATAGTATTACCTGTTGATGAGAAAAATTCTGCAAGTCTTAAAGTAACATCATCCTTTTCTTCAACTTTTCCAATGCTTGTAACACCAATAGTTTTTGGTGTTCCTTCTTTAAGTAAGTTCAACGCAATTGTTTTAATATCGTTTAAAAATTTCAAGTTTGTAAAATCGCTACTACCTGTAAGAACTATTGGTTCTTTTTCAATAAGCTTTTCTATATCAAACGAGTCTCTAATCTTCTTATCACTTGCCTCTGACAAAAATACAGCCAAAATCCCAAGGAAAATTCCAAGAACTCCACCAATAGCCAAAGTAAGTTTCTTGTTTGGTTTTGCAGGTTTTTCAGGAATAAATGGCTCATCAACAATTATAGGGACATTTAAATTAAGCCCTGCAGTTGTAAGTTTTGCTTCTTCAAGTTTTGACTTTAAAAGAACATATGCACTCTGTTTTAATTGATAATCTCTTTGAAGTGATAAATATTCTTGCTCAATTTCCGGCAGTTTTTTTATTTGATTTTCTAGCTCAGTTTTTAAACTTAATAGTGCATTAAGGCTTGCCTTGAGAATCTCAATAGAAGATTGAGTAGTAACAAGTTCGGATGAAATACTACTTAAAATAGGATCATCTGTATTTAGCTGGCTTGAAATAATATTTTTAACCTCTTGTTGAATTCTTTTTTGAGCCTCTTCTATTCTTGCTTTGTATTCAGAAACTTCGACAGAGTCTTCTGAATATTTTTGAAGCAGTGCGTTATATTCTATTTGATATTCCGTTAATTTCTCACGCAAAGATGCTATTATAGGACTATTAGGAACATATTTAAGCTTTTCTATAAGGTCTTTTACGTCTGATACAGATTTTTTTAGTTCATCAAGCTTTGTCAATGTTTCTTGATATTGTATCTTTGTTGCAAAATACTGCTTGTCAATTTCAGAAAGTGCATCCAAAAGCAATTCAGCTTCTTTTGAGGGAAGAACTGACTTTGTTTGCTTGAAATTTTTTAACTTTTCTTCTATTTCAGCAAGCTCTTTTTCAGTAACAGGTAGTTGCTTTTCTATAAATTCAATCATATACGTATTTTCATCTTTATTTAATTCGCTTGAAACTTCTGTATATGCATCTATAAGTGCTTTAGAAATTTTGTATGCAAGCTCTTTATCATCTAAACTAACTTTTATTTCAATAAATGAAGTGTCTTTTAAAGGTTCCACAGTTATTATTTCTTCCTGAAGTGTAGATATAACATAATTTATAGTTATATTTTTCTTTGCCTCTTCATCTTTTACTTTATTTCTAAAATATTCAAGAAGATTTAATTGCTCAATAACCTTTGTAAGAGTCTTTCTGCTCTTTATAATCTCTATCTGATCTGAAATGCCAGGCGCAGCGCTACTACCTCCCAAAATTAAAGCAACAGCTCCCGAAAGAGATGATAATGATGAAAGTGACGAGGCACCACTTCTTGCAGGTATTTTAACTTTAGTAGAAACTTCATAAATAGGAGTTGCAAAAAAGTATAAATAGACTCCTGTAGCAAGGATCGTAAGTATAAATACTGCCCAAAACCAAAGTTTCCTCTTTTTGAAAATTTTTAGAATGTCAGATAATGTTAATTCATCTATTTGGTTGTTATCCATTATTCCAGCCCTCCCTCAATATGTTTTAGTTTATTAACCCGTTTACATCGTTATAAAGACCTATTAAGCTTCTAATAACTGGCACCCAGTCAAGTGCTGTTTTAAATGCATCTGCTGGTACATAAACTATGTCTCCTGGTTCAATCTTTGGATTTTCTTTAATATTGCCTCCTCTAATTGCTCCACTTAAGTTAACCTTTATTGCCTCTCCATCTATTCCACCTTTGTATAGGTAGACAGACGAAGGAGCTGCTTTTGCTCCAAAATAACCTGCAGAAATAATTGCTTCAAGAACTGTTGTTCCCTCATTAACAGAAATAACTCCTGGTCTATTAACTTCACCTAGCACGTATGCTATATTTTGTGGAGCATCAATTACTTTAATAATATCTCCAGGTTTTACATTAAATGACAAAGTATATTCAATGTTTGAAATATCAATTATTTTTTCAGTTGCATCCCTAGTAAGTTTTACAAATTTATACGCCTTGTTAATATTTACCTTGCTCATTAACTCATAAAGTGTTGTATTTTCCTTGCTAAGATAAAACATATTAGGTCTTCCACTTTCATCTACAACAAATACATAATTTTTCGTATCAATATCAAATATAATGGTGCTACCATTTTCAAGTTCCATATTTGTATATTCATTCCAAGTAAATGTTGTTTTCGTAGAACCATTTAAAATGGTAACAGTTTTACTAATTCCATCTTTAATTCCACCGATTTTTGAAATAAGTGTTTTAAAATCAAACTCTTCTGTATTTTTGAATTTTACTATACTATTTAAAACTCCTTTTCCAAGTACATACACATACCTTGGAGCTTTTTCAGTTACAAATACAAAATCATTATCTTCAAGCATCATATTTTCTTCACCATTATATATCTTTTGAGCATCTAAAGTATTTACAACTTTCCCATTTCTTATTACATAAACCTTATCAGATGTATAATACAAGTCAGGACCTACAATAAGGCCTCCAAGCTTTCCAAAAAGGGTTTTAAGGTCTGCTGTTTCATAATAGTTAAATTCTACCCTTCCCGTGTTTTTAATATATCCCATTGCAGTTACATAAATAGGCTTTTTCAAAGTTACATTTAGTATTGATCCTTTTTCTATCTCCATGTCTTTATTAAAATCTAATTTTTCTCCATTTAATGTAATACTTTCAATTTTTCTATAGTCTGAAAGTCCAACTTTTGCTAATATTCTTTGTAGCGTTATCTTTTCATTTAAGGCAAAACCTACATACGAGGCAATATCTCCCGTTAAATAAACTGCATTTGCCTGAGAACTTTTAATTACAATAGTATCATTTTTTTCAAGTGGAATTGAAGGATTTTGATAAATAAGAGTGTTAATATCAAAATCCTGTATTTTACCATTTCTTACCAACTGAACTGATTCAATTGATTCAGGCTGACTAATTCCTATCTTTTTAATCAAATACGGTAAAGTCCTCGGCTCGTTATGAAGCAGTGTAACACTTCCACCCTTTAATCCAACAACATTAACAGTAAATGGTTCGTATAAAACCTGAACAATGTCTCCTTTATTTAAATTGTAATCTTGTTCTCCAAAAACTACATCTTTGGCATTTAATTTTTTCTCATTGTTAATCACCACTATACCTTCATTTTCAACTTCTTCGTCTAAAAGACCAGCTTTTGCAAGTAATATTTTTAATGTCTTTTTCTCATCAGCTAAAAACTCTATCTCTCCCTTATTTTTTACATACCCTTGAATATATACGTAAAATTCTGGAATTTTTGGAATATATATCCTTGAGCCTGCAGAAAGTTCTATATCTTTTTTGTTTGAAATAACTTCTTTAAGATTAATTTCAATAACTTTTCCATCTATAAATATTTTTGCATTTTCAATATCTGCAGATTTTTCATCTAGTGGTCCAAGTTTTAAAAGAACATTACTTAATTTAATATCAGGTTCATATGGAATTTCAAGAGTATATGCACCCATAACCTTTATTGTTTTACTATCTAGAAGTGGTGGAATATAAATTATGTCCCCTTCTTTTAAAACTATATCTTTGTCAAATCTTCCTTGATAAAAATATGGCAAAAGATTAACTGAAATTATATTATCCCCACGTTTTATTTGAACATTTTCAAAATCGACATCTGAATCTTTTGAAATACCAACAAAAGAAAATAACTTTGTTAAAGTTATGCCTGGATAAACAGAAATATCAAATACCTTGTTAACTGCCCCTTGGATAAAAACTAGCATTGGAGCGTATTCTTCAACATAAACCGTAATTTGTGGATCCCTAACAATTTTTTCAACATATGGTTTTAGTATTTGGGCTATTTCTTCAACTGTTTTTCCAACAACCTTTATATTCCCAGCATATGGATAAGGAATAGTTCCATCAAATGCTACTTTAACTGTTCTTGAAAGTTGAGGTTGGTTTAAAACTTCAATTGTTAAAGTATCTCCTACTCTTACGGTGTATGAAAAAATGCTTACAACAAAGACAACCAAGAATAAAATGATAACTTTTTTCATCCCAAAAACCTCCCAGCTATATGCTATTTTTATTATTTTAAAATTCACCTAAGCCAACTTTTATTATAGCATATAGCATGCTATAATAAAAGACATTTGCTTTTCTACAAAAGATTGCTTCTGAATAATTCACGCTAGCATGAATACTTTCATGTTAATCAATTATTTCCATGTAGTCAATACGCAATATCAAAATCTTAGGTATTCTTGAATTCTTTATCAATTCCACATTTTCAGTTTTTAAAAAAATAGTATAGGATTTTAATATTTTATGCTAAAAAAGTGAAAAAATTCTTTGCTCAAAGTAAACTAAAAACATTAAATTTCTCTATACTCATATCCTGGAGGAAAAGCTTTGAATTTTCTATCATTAGGTTCTTCTCCCATTTTTGAAATTTCTTTTCTGTAACCTTGCAAATGTTTTATTGGAATATCTATTGTGCACCAAATATCCTATTTCATTCAAGTGTTAATGTTTCCCTTTTGTGAATGCCATAATATGGGATTCTAACAACTGAATTACCATACACTCCAGTGTTGGCAATAACAAAGTTACAAAATACTAATTTACTCATAGCATCCGCTAATCCTATGTATGTATTTACACCTTTGTTATATGCAGGAACAAATATAGTATCAACATAACCTTTTAAGAATGAAAGAGTTTCTAATAAAAGGGTATCATAACATATCAAAATTGAAAATACATATACTGCTCCCCTGAAGGATTGGACAGAGAAAAAAGAAAGAGTATAATTTTTCATGAGGTGGAGTGAAAGGTATGCGAAGAAAGTTTTCTGATAAAGAAAATTGTAGTTGTTCTTGAAGGATTAAGATGGAAAAAAGCTATAGCTGAAATTTGTAGAGAGCTCGGTATTTCTCAAGGGCAGTAGTACAAGTGGAGAGATAAGTATTGGTGCAAAGTCTGCACTTGAAAATTCTTTCATTTCTTCTCAAGTAGCACTATATCAAAGGAAGATACAAGAGCTTGAACAAATTATTGGTAAACAAGCTATCGTTTTTCAGTCTAAAAAAACAGTCATTCACCCTGGAGGAAAACATTAAGTTTATTAATTGAAAAAGGATTCAGTATATCTGAAGCTGTAAGGTATTTGAAAATAAGTAGAAGTACGTATTATTACAAACCTAGAAAATACATGAGAAAGAAAAATGATGAAAGTGTTTGATCATACAAAAGTTAAAACAGGAACATCCATATTGGTGATATAGACGTATTTGTGCTATATAAATTACATAGCAGTAAGTGGTATACAAGGGAAGTACTAGGCTCACAAATAAGTCTCAGAGGAAGAACAGAAGAATGGAACGCTAAATAAAGCATTAAATGAAGGGTATAAAGACGGAGTAAGAGGAAAGAAAGTAATACAGACAAGTGATAATGGTAGTCAGCCTACAAGCAGGAGATTTATGCAAGAATGTAAGATATTAGGAATACAGCAAATATTTACAAGTTACAACAATGAACGTGGAAATGCAAATATAGAAAGGTATTTTAGGACGTATAAAGAAGAAGTAGTATGGTCGGTTGAAGAAATGAGTTATTCAGAGTTGATAGATTTTCAAAGATATATAATCTTTGACCACTTGAAAAGATTGATGTAGTACGATTTATAAAGCAAAAATTTAATTCAACAGGTATATTAATTGAAAATGAAGTAATAGAAAAACTATATGAAATAAGTAAAGGACATCCGTATTATATTCAATTTATATCACATACTCTGTGGAATATGACGCACGCAAAGGGAAAATGTAATATGGAAAGTATAAATCAGGTTATATTATCTGAAAGAGCGATGTTTGAAACACTGTGAAACTCACTAACAGCAAATCAAAAAATGGTGTTAAAAAGTATTGCATTTGAAGTATCACCATATGATTTGGATATAAGTGCTGGTAGTGTGAAAGCTGCACTTGATAAGCTTGTAAAGATGAATGTGGTTGAAAAGGTTGATAAAAGATATGGGGTTATTGATCCATTTTTTGCAAGATAGCTTAAGAATTTTTAATTTCTAGTTTTTGTTTTTTGAATAACCTATAATAATTAGAATCTTTTAGTAAATTAGTAAATTTTAACTTATTTCATTTTGTTTTTTAACTTGAAAATTAATATTTCTTTATTAAATTCTTTAATAACATCTTTTACATATGAATCTAAATATTCTATATTTTCTATTACAATTGGGCGTTTTTCTAGGGTATTTTTTAATATAAAATTTTATGCTAGTTTAAATTTAGACACATACATTAAAATTCCTAAACTTAATAATTTTTAAAATTTTTTAGTATCTTTATTTATCTTTATCAATCATTTGCAAGTAGCTCATCAGTAATTTTTTTGTCATTATACTGATCTAATTTATAATTCATTTTTTCTAAAATATTTTCAATTTTTTCAATTTCTTTTTCAGGATTACTCCACCAATCCTTACTCCATATCCTTACTATCTTCCAACCTCTTGATTCTAAAAATTTTTGCCTGTGGATATCTCTTTCTCTTGCTGATTTTGAACTATGATATAAAGCTCCATCACATTCTATTCCAAGTATATATTTTGATTGTCTAGGTTCATACACTCCTATATCAATTCTATATCCAGATGAACTAACTTGTGTATGAAGCCTTAAGTTTCTTTCTTTTATTATTTTACTTTGACTAAGCTTTTCATATACTTCTTCTTCAAAATCACTTTCAAATATTAATTCATCCTTTGAACTTATATTTGAAAGTGAATATAAAATTTCTTCTGCTTCCTTTTTATTATTTAACGAAACTGCTCTTACATATTTCAAATATTCTTTTAAAAGCTTTGGCCCAGGGTTTTTGATGTTATCAATCTTTATATCTTCTGGTTCAATTGATGTAACAACGTATATTTTCTTTTTTGCCCTTGATATTGCAACGTTTAATCTATTTTCTCCTCCATCTTTATTTAACGCTCCAAAATTTAATCTTAATCTTCCAAATTGGTCTGGTGCATATCCTGTAGAAAAAATTATTATATCCCTCTCATCTCCTTGGACGTTTTCTATGTTTTTTACAAAAATACTTTTATCTTCTTCATTTTCTTTTCTAAGTAATTCTGCATTGTACAATTTTTCAAATTCTATATCCTTTCTTACTTTCTCATCTAATAAATCTTCTATTAATTCTTTTTGAGTGATATTGAATGTAACTATACCAATAGTTTCATTTTCTTTTCTTTCTTTCAAGATTTTATCTACAAGCTCTACAACAACCTGTGCTTCTTCTAGATTTTGTCTATTTTCCCAAATTCCATTAACTTTTATTCTTTCTATCGGCTTTTCAAAATTTTCAACATTTGGTGAGACATATAATCTACCTTCATAGAAAGCATGGTTTGAAAAATCAATCAACTCTTTATATCTTGACCTATAATGGAATAAAAGATGCGTAGAATCAAAATTTATCTTTGCAAGGTCTAGTAAACTTTCTTCTTCCATTGCTGCCATACTCTCTAAATTTTCTTCCTCTTTATCATCTATATCACGTACCATAAAAAATGAAGTAGGCCGCAGCTGTTTATCATCACCTGCAATTACTGCCTTTTTCCCTCTATAAATTGAAGGAATCGCTTTTTCAATAAAAATTTGTGATGCTTCATCAAATATAACCACATCAAACATACCTTCAACAAGTGGGAAAATTTCAGAGACGGTCTCCGGTGTTAAAAGAAAACAAGGAAAAAGTTCTAAGACTATATCCTTAAAAGTTTCAATGTATTTCCTAATTGACCATAATTTTCTTTTTTTAGATGCTTGCCTTTTAAATTCTTTAAATAATTGCTGGTTTTCATAAATACTGCTCACATATTTAAATCTTTCATTCCAAAAATTAATTATATGTGAGGGCACTTTCTCCATTTTAAATGAAATGTTTCTTTTTACTTCTTCAACTAAACTTTTGTAAGAATCATAGATTAGGTTTATATCTTTTTCCTTTTCTTCTATTTCAAATATCTTTTGTAAGATAAAAAACTTTGGTAGGATTTTTATCATTTCTTTTGGAGACTCTATATCTTTCATTACGTAGGAAAAATCTAAAAAATCAATTTCTTCTTTTGAAAAATTTTTAAACAAATATTCTAAATCTTTATACTTTTCATATACTAACAAAAAATCGTATATTCTTTCTACCTCTTTGCTTACATCTTTTTCCTTTATTAAACTTGTGAATATTTAATCATATTTATTTGTTAGTTCTTTCAGAAATTCTAATGCATCAATAACTTTCTTTAATAAAAAGTAATCACTTTTAATCTCCGAAAATATCCTTCTTCTATTATCCTCTAGCTCTTTTCTTAATTCATTTGCTGCTTTATGCCTTTTATTTTTTAAAATATAATAAAATGGATTCCACCATTGAAATTGTTCTAGTTTTTCTAGCCTTTTAAATTCCCCGCTTTTTTCTTTTCTATTTATTTTATCCAATAACTCTTCTAAGTCTTTTTCTTCATACTTTCCTTTTAAAAATAACTCTTTTATTTCTTTTTTATATTTTCCAGTTAAACTTACTTTTAAACGATGGTTGTTTATAAGTTTTTTAAGTTCATCTGTATAAAATTGCAATTCAAAACCATCTAATTCCTTTTTTATACTTTCAATAACCTCTTTGTATTTTTCATTATAACCTCTAAATAAAACATACTTTTCAACTATATCTTCTTTCAAATTTTCCACAATTTTTAAAATTTCATTGTATGTAATTTTTTCATACGCTTTATATAAAGTCTTTCTAAAATATCTAAAAATTTCTTTTTCTTTTTCATTTAATTTCTTTTTTGTTTTTGCATACATCTTTTGAAGGCTTAATCCAAATGCTCTTTTTTCAAACAAAGCCTTACCAAATTTTTCTAACTTTTCTAAACTTTCATCTATCTTATCAGAATAATATTTAATATCAATTTCATTATTTAAATTATATTCTAACAATAATGAATCTAAAACTGTTTTTAACTTTTCATAAAACTCTTTTTTCCCCTTTTGAGCATCATGAATTAATACAATCTTAGAATTTATTTTAGAAAGCCTATTGTATATCACATCTAAAGCTGCCCTTTTTTCAGAAACCATAAGTACTTTTTTGCCTTTAGCAAGATTATCCGCTATTAAATTTGCAATTGTTTGGGATTTTCCTGTTCCAGGTGGGCCATATATTACAAGTGCATCACTAAATTCCGCTTTTTTTATTGCCTTTTCTTGACTAAAATCTAATTCAGAAATATAGTAAAAATCTTTTTCTATTATTTTTACATTCTATTCTTCACTTTGAGCTTTTTCATCATTCTTTCCAAGAAGCATCTTTTCCAAAAGTTTGTTATAACTTTCTAACTTTTCCAATTCTAAATAATCATTGTATATAGAACTTGCAAGGTGAAAATTTCCTAAAATTGCATAGTATTTCAAGTAGAGATTTCCATTTGAAATCTCTTTTTTCCCTTCAGAAAATTTTTCTATATATATTTTTTTATCAATTTTTACCTTGATACCCAAGTTATCTAAAAATTCTATAACACTTACATTACCTTCTAAAACTTCGTTTATTGGTATTTCTTCAAAATTTTCTAAAAACTTTTCCTCATTATACTTTTGATATGCTATCAAAAAACTTTGTTTAACATTACTTCTTCTTCAGATAAATTTTCTAAATACCATTTATCTCCTACATTTGTAATCTTTACTGGAAAAAGAAAAAGAGGGGATTTTACATATGTCCCATCTTTGAATTTTCCTTCAACAAATGGATATCCAAGAAATAGTTCATATCTGCCCGTTTCTTTTTCAATAAAGTCTATTTCTCTTTTGAGATTTTGTAATGATTTTGAATATGATATAAGATTATCAAAACCTTTTTCTAAATTTACCATTGATTTCTCAAATTCTTCTTCGATTATTTTCTTTTCTTTTAGCAATTTATTTAATTTATCTTCTTGTTTGTTTCTCCATTCATATGGATCTGGTAAAAAGATAACTCTACCTTTTTTTCTTTTTACAACATGCTCAATTATATTTTTTGAGAAATTTTCCTCAAATTTTTCTAAAGAATATAAATCAAAACTTCTTTTTTTGTATATTTTTCCTAAATACAAAGTTCTATTTCTTCTACTTATGTCTATCAACCTATTTTTATATTTTTCAAGTATTTTTTGCATAAAATCCCCTCTTTTTAAATGTAATCATTAAGACGTTACTTAACACAATACTTGATATTTTTATTTTCTTAAAATCTTTTTTGCCAATTCAACAAACTCCTTTTTATAAAATGCAAATACTAAAACACTTACTCCTATTCCAAAAACAATAGTTCCTTTAACCAAATCTAGGTATAATGTCGAAACAAGAAATAATGGTAAATATAAACTCAAAAACATTATTTCCTTTTTATTTGTTTCTAAACCTTTAAAATCTTTAGATGACCAAAAAAACCAAACATAAAATCCTATAGTTGTAGCCAAAGCAATAGATTGATTGCTTTTATTTACTATCACAGCAATTAAATTTAAAACAAATGAGATTATAACCATAAATAAAACTGTCCAGAAATATTTTCTTTCCTGTTTATTTACTTTATATAAGTTAATATATAAAGCATTAATAACTCCAATTGCTGGAAAACCTGCAAAAAGAATGGATATTACATTTAAGGAAGGAATATATTTTTCTAAAAAAACTCTTACTATAAAACCTAAAATAAAATATCCAAAAGAAGCAAAACTACCAATGATAAGTAAATACTTTTTGATTTCTCTAACTAAATTTTCTGTATAACCTCTTGCTAAATAAGGGTAAAAAGTCATTGCAATAGAAGATATCATTAAATTTATTATTCCCATCATGGAAATAGCAAATGAATAATACGCAAAATTTTCTATAGCCAATAAAAACTTTACAAACCATCTATCTAAACTATAAAACAGTGTGTTACTCAAATTTCCTAATAATATAAAAAAACCAACTCTAAAATTATATTTAATCTCGCTCTTATCAACTGTAAACCCAGTAATTCCATACTTTTTAATAAATAATATTTCTAAAATTATATAAAGTAAAAAATAAGAAATAACATAATTTAGGGAAAACACATAGCCAGAATAATTTTTCAAAACGAATATAAGAAAGATATTACTCATCAAAATATATAACATTTCGAAATAACGTATAAATGAATAAAGTTTAAATTCTCCAAAACTTTGAAAAAGTACCCTAAAACTTCCATTTATACAAAATGGTAATATACTAAGAGATAATAACATTAGCATTTTGTTTTTTAAAATAATCGACAAAAAAAACATTAAAAAAGTTTCGACGATTAAAAACATGTTTAAAAAAATATGTTCAAACTTTAAAATTTTTATATTAATTTCGTTTATTTTCTTACCTCCATATTTAATATACATACCATCTAGAAAACCTAATGGGTAGATCCCTAAATATGAAGCGTACAAAGTAAATGTCTTAAAAATTGTATAATCTTCAATGTTCAAAAATTTTGGAATTAAAAAACCATTAACAATACCTATCACTAAAGACAAAAAATTAACAAGAAAAACCCTAATAATATCTTTCTTGATTTTCATCTTTATCACCTATTAATTTCATTAATAGCTCAAAATCTAAATTTTTATACAATAAATCAACATTATTTTCGACAAAACTTTTGTCCAATAACTTAAGTAAGTCTACATTTAAAAGTTTCTGTATGATTTCATCTTTAAATCTATATTTAACTATCTTAGCTGGATTACCTGCAACTATAGCATAAGGAGGAACATCTTTAACTACGACACTTCTTGCTGCAATAATAGCCCCTTTCCCAATTTTAACCCCAGATAATATCATTGAATCCATACCAATCCATACATCATCTTCTACTATTATTGGTCCTTTTGACCACGCTTCCGTCTTTTCACCTAAAAATTTTACCTTGAAAGGATATGTTGAAAAAGTGTCTATTGTGTGATTGCCACCCAAAATAAATTTAACACCAGAGGCTATAGAAACAAAATTCCCTATTTCTAATCTTTCATTTTTTGCACCCCATGAATATACTTCAAGCGGGCCATACGAATAATATCCAACTTTAACGATATCTATGGGAAACAAATTTACTGGATTAGTTTCATTATGCTTATTTTTTTCTCTCCATTTTTTCTTAAAACTGTATAGTTTTATATAATTTAATAATTTCCCTATCATTTTCTACCTCCATAATTTTTCTCATAAAACTCTAAATATTCACCAGATATTACTTTCTCCATCCACTCTACATTATTCAAATACCACTCGACAGTCATTCCTATTCCTTCATCAAACATTACTTCTGGTTCCCAACCAAGTTCCTCTTTTATCTTTGTTGGATCTATTGCATATCTTCTATCGTGCCCTGGCCTGTCTTTTACATGTTTTATCAATCCTTCATTTATGTTCTCATCTTTTGTCTTTTCTCTCAATATCTCTATTATCTTCTTTACAATATAAATATTTTCTTTTTCGTTATGTCCACCTATGTTGTATACTTCCCCAACTTTTCCTTTTTCATATACCATGTCTATTGCTCTACAATGGTCTTTTACATATAACCAATCTCTTATTTGCTTTCCATCTCCATATACTGGAAGTTCTTTGTGGTTTAGCGCGTTCCATATCATTAGTGGTATCAATTTCTCTGGAAATTGATAAGGTCCATAGTTATTAGAACATCTTGTTATATTAATTGGCATCTTATATGTATCATGGTAGGCTTTAACTAATAAATCAGCTGAGGCTTTACTTGCTGAATATGGACTGTGTGGGTCAAGTGGTGTCTTTTCTGTAAAATATCCAGTTGGACCTAGCGAGCCATATACTTCATCTGTTGAGATCTGTAAAAATTTCTTTTTTTCTTTCCATCTTCCATCTTTGTACCAATATTTTTTTGCTACATCAAGTAATGATTGTGTTCCAAGTACATTTGTTTTCAAAAAGATTTGTGGATCATATATTGACCTATCTACATGGCTTTCCGCTGCAAAGTTTATTACTCCATCTATGTCATATTCCTCAAATATGTATTCCAAAAGTTCTTTGTTGTTTATATCGCCTTTAATAAACTTGAATCTTTTTCTTTGCTCATAAGTTAATTTTTCAAGGTTTTCAAGATTTCCAGCATATGTAAGTTTGTCAAGACCTATTATTTTTCTAACTTTATATTTTTCAAGGTAGTAATATACAAAATTACTTCCTATAAATCCTGCACACCCTGTAACTAGTATTGTCATTTATATTTCACCCCTTGCTTTAAGAAACTCTATGTACTCTTTTGTTACTTCTTTCCAATCACGCATTACTTTTCCAGTAGTCTCATAATATCCAAAGTTATCAAGAATTGATAACTTTGGCCTTTTTGCAGGAAGATTAAAATCTTCTTGTTTTGCCTTTAATAATTTACCTTTCCATTTAATTTCATTAAGAATAAATTCTACCCATTCATATCTTGAACATGTTGTATTGGTTATATGGTATATTCCATACGCTTTAAGTTTTATTAATTCGTAAGTGGCTTCGGCAAGGTCTAGGGCATATGTTGGAGCGCTTACTTCATCCTCTACTATTCTTAATTCACTATTTTTCTTACTCCATTCAATAACTTTTTTAACAAAATTCACAGGTCCATCTCCAAATACCCAACTTGTCCTTATCAAATACCATTTTTTAGCTATTGTTATAAGAAATCTTTCTCCTAAAACTTTACTTTCACCATATTTATTTATTGGATTTGGTGTATCGTATATAGTATATGGTTGTCCTTTTTCTCCTGAGAAAACATAGTCAGTTGAATAGTGAACAATTTCAGCATCTATTTCATTCGCGGCTATTGAAAGGTTTCTTACAGCAAGACCATTAACTAAATATGCACTTTTCCAATCTTGCTCTGCTTTATCTACCTGATTATATGCTGCACAATTGATTATATGCGTAATATCTTTAAATCGTTTTACAAAAGACAATACTTGTTCCAAATTGGTTATATCTAGTTCCTTTATATCAGTTGCTATATATTCTACATTTTCATTTTTAAATAACTCTTGAAAAGCTTTTCCAAGTTGTCCACTTGCACCCGTAAGTAAAACTTTCATATTATCCACCTACTATTATATTATACATTCCAAATATTTGAATTGATAAATTCTTTGAATGTTTTCAATTTTTTATCTTTCTCAGAAATTATCAACTCATTTTCATTAATTCCATATTTTTCTAATTGCCAGTCTATTTTCAACGTTTCATCATTCCAGATTATTCCACTATCTGATTTTGGATCATAGTATTCATCTACTTTGTAAATTACTTCCGCCTCATCGGAAACAACTAAAAAGCCGTGTGCAAAATATTTTGGTATAAAAAACATCAGTCTGTTTTCTTCGGATAATTCAACAGAAAAATACTTCCCAAATGTCGGAGAATTTTTTCTTAAATCAACTGCTATATCAATTATTTTCCCACGAATACATCTAACTAACTTTGATTGAACATTTTCAATTTGGAAATGTAAACCTCTTAAAACCCCTTTTTTACTTTTCGAATGATTGTCTTGTACAAAATTACAATTTATTCCTATTTCTTCAAATTCCTTTTTATTCCAACTTTCCATGAAAAAGCCTCTTGAATCCCCAAATACTGTTGGTTCAATTATATATAATCCTTGAATTGGCGTATCTACTCTTTTAAATTTTCCCATATACTCACTCCTGATTCTTTGAATATATTATTTTTCCTTCTGCTACTTTTCTAAGGTATTTTCCATATTGAGACTTTCCATATTTATCTATTGCTTTGTAAAGCTTCTCTGTCGTTATCCAACCATTTAAGTAAGCTATTTCTTCAGGTGAAGCAATTATTATCCCCTGCCTTTTTTCTATTGCTCTTACAAATTCTGTTGCTTCAAAAAGTGACTCAACTGTTCCTGTATCAAACCAAGCATATCCTCTTCCCATTACTTTAACATCCAACAAACCTTTTTCAAGGTATATTTTGTTTAAATCCGTAATTTCAAGTTCATTTCTCCAGGATGGTTTTAATGATTTTGCATATTCTGAAACACCTGCCGGATAAAAATACAAACCTGTTACTGCGTAATTAGACTTAGGCTGCTTTGGTTTTTCTTCTAAAGAAACTGCTCTAAAGTTTTCATCAAATTCAACAACACCATATCTTTCTGGATCATCGACATAGTATGCAAAAACCGTTGCATGTTCTGTGTTTGCATTTGCATCTTTTAATAACTTAGTTAAATTGTGACCGTAGAATATATTATCACCAAGTATCATAGCAGAAGGATTTGTACCTATAAATCTTTCTCCAATTATAAATGCTTCTGCAAGACCATTTGGTTGTGGTTGCTCTGCATACTCAAAAGATACACCGAATTGAGAACCATCTCCAAGTAATTCTTTAAATTTTGGTAAGTCATGTGGAGTAGAAATTATAAGAATCTCTCTAATACCTGCAAGCATAAATATACTTAGTGGGTAAAATATCATTGGTTTGTCGTACACAGGTAATAATTGTTTGCTTGTTGTAAGAGTTAATGGATAAAGCCTTGTCCCTGAACCACCTGCAAGAATTATTCCTTTGCGCATTTTATCACCTTCTTTTCAAATATTTTAAAGTATTCTTGATACTTTTTTTTATAGGGTTTAGAATAAAAAAGGAATAATATCTCCCCATCTTCACTAAAAATAATCTAATCTTTCCATATTTCCTATACTCTTTAAAATAATAAAGATCAGAGTTTAGTTGCAGTAAAAATCTTTTCTTTTCCCCATATTCAATGGTTGAAACCCCGTGAAGATGTTTTACATAAACATCATTTCTATATGCTGTTTTTTTCCCTATTAACTTTAGTTTCTCGGATAAAATTGGTTCTTCTGCATACAAGAAGGTGCTTTCATCAAAAAAGCCAATTTCCTTCATACAATCCAATTTTATTAACATAAAACACCCCATCAATCTGTATGGATATACTACTTCATTTTTACTAATCTTTTTTTCATAAAGTATTGTAAACAATTTATGAAAGGGATAGATAAAAAAATAAAAAATAGGGTACAAAAACTCACTAAAAACATTTGGTCTGGAAAAAGGGCCTTGCCTTTTTCCGTTTGGTCCTATTACCCTCGGTCCAACGACACAAATATCTTCGTTACTAAGAATAACATGTAAAAGTTTTTCCATGACTGCTTCTTCTAATATAACATCATTATTAGCAACCACTGCATACTTATATCCTAAAAAATCTGCAAGCTTTAATCCAAAATTATTTCCCTTAGCATAACCATAATTTTTATTTAAATTATAAAGAATAACTTCTACGTTTTTATTTTCATTTTTTTCTAAAATTTCATCGCCTTCATTTAAAATTCTCCAATTATTTTTTTTTGCATAATTGATTAGTTTTTCTTTCTCACTAACTTCAGAGCCGTTATCTATTATTATAAAATCTGTTTTATTTTTCTCTATTTCTTGAATGTTTTCAAAAGTTTTAATAGTCATTTCAGGTTTATTCCAATTTAATATTATAGTCACAATTTCTTTCAAAAAACCACTCCTTCCTAGAAAATTTTTAAAATAAGATTTTAAATTTCCATTTTTATTTGTTTCTTAATAAAAAGTAACTTTTAAAATAGTTAATTAATCTAATTATCTTAAGATATGCAGAAAGTATGTCTATTAATATTGTTAACTGCTACCCTAGTAAAATATATGCAATCTCTGCATTTAGCATTCTTTCATTCATACCTCTCTTCTTTATCTTCTATCATAACTTCTGCATGGTCCACTTCTCTATTATTTCCTATCTCAAAATCTAATAATACTTTTGCTTCATATAATATATGAAGTCTCTTTTTCTTTACTCTAATTTCACTGCTATCAATAACTAGTAATGCGCTTAAAAGTCCTTTTAATTTCTTGCTTAATTTATATTTTGATAATCTTTTCAATCTATTATACTATTAATAAACTTACTATTTCACTCCAGAATGAATGAGTGTTTTTTAAGCAGAATAATAATAGCTTGTTTACCAATAATTTGTTCAAGCTCTTGTATCTTCCTTTGATATTGTGCTACTTGAGAAGAATTGGAAGAATTTTCAAGTGCAGACTTTGCACCAACACTTATCTCTCCACTTGTAATACTGCACTTGAGAAATACCGTGCTCTCTACAAATTTCAGCTATAGCTTTTTGACCTCTTAATTCTTCAAGAACAACTACAATTTTAATTCATGCAGAAAACTTTCTTCGCATACCTTTTCTACATGAAAAATTTTACTCTCCATTTTTTCTGTCCAATTCTCCAGGGAGACAGAATAAAAGGTTTAAAATTCAATACAAAATTTATATTTAAACTAGCTTATAAAACAAATAAACTTATTCAAAAAAAGTTCCCAATCGTTATTTGAAACATACTCAAAAGCTTCTTCTCCTAATTTCAATAATTCTATTTTACTTTTTAATTTTAAATTTTCAACGATTTCTATTAATTGTTTTTTATTATTATACAAAAAAACAAAGCTTTTATCTTCAAAATCATTAAACATTCCCACTTTATTAGCAATTACTGGTGTTTTCATAGAAAAAGATAAAAAAGCTGCTCCAGAATGTAAAAAAGTAATATCATTATAATTTAATGCTAAAACATCTATTTCTGAAAAAACTTTTGGAACTTCCTCCTTTTCATAAAACTTAAAATGAAAATAAATATTTTTATAATTACCATACTTTCTTAAAAGATTTCTTTTATATTCCTCATCTACAGAACCAAAAACATGAAACTCAACATTTTTTATATCCTTTATAGTATCAATAAGAAACTCTACATTCTTATATTTAGAAACGGTACCAAAAAAACCAACTTTTAAAATATTATTTTTCATCATTTTTTTTAAGTTGTTAACATCAAAATTTCTAATGTAAGAACCATGAGGAGCCTCAATTAAAATAGCTTTTGTTCTATAATTTTTCAATAGATAATTTTTAGCATATTTGGAATGTAAAATTATAAAATCTGAATTTTTAATAATAAAATTCATTGTTACCTGAGCTCTTTTTAACACTTTTTTATTCCCAATATTTTCAATTACTTTATGCGGAAGTTTGTTATGAAAAGTCCAAATGATTTTTTTCCTTTTAAACTTTTTTACGTAAAAAATAAAAAGTCTAAGTACAAAATATTTAAACCAACTATCAATTGACAAATTCTCTATCCAATTTAAATACAAATAATCATATTTTTTTAGTAGAACATCAGTCTTTTTATTATAGTTAACTATTTCAAATTCTTCAGATAAGCACTCTTTTAAATTTAAAATATAATCATTACCAACATAAGGCTTAGGAATTAATAAAATCCTTTTTTTCTTTTTGCTCATATCAAATTCCTCCATGTCTATAAATCAATCCCTTTCAAACAAATCTCTTGTATAAACTTTTTCTTTTACAATTTTTAACTCTTCATATAACCTGTTTGCAACTATTAAATCACTTACGCTAATAAACTTCTCGAAATCTCTTTCTACTTTTATACTTTTAAAGTTGTCTTCTTTTATTATGGGTTCATAAATTATCATATTTACTCCTTTTTCTTTTAAATAATCAATAACATCCAGAATTGATGAATGTCTAAAATTATCCGAATCTTTTTTCATTGCTAGCCTATATATTCCAACTAGTTTAGGCTTTTTACTTGCTATCATCTCAGCAATATGTTTTTTCCTTATTGTATTTGATTCAACTATTGCTCTTATTAAAATATGAGGAACTCCATTCCCTAAGTAATCTGCTAATATCTGTTTTGTATCTTTTGGCAAACAATAACCACCATAACCAAATGATGGATTATTATAGAAATCACCGATTCTTGGATCAGAACACACTCCTTTTATTATTTCAAGTGTATTTAATCCCTTTATTTCAGCAAATGTATCTAGTTCATTAAAAAATGCTACTCTCATAGCTAGATATGTATTAGCAAATAATTTGACAGCTTCTGCTTCTGTTGAATCCATTAAAAAGACGGGGACATCTTTCTTAATAGCTCCTTCAAGTAAAAGTCTTGCTATTTTTTCGCCTTTTTCTGTTTTATCTCCAACAACTATTCTTGAAGGATATAAATTATCATATAATGCTTTTCCCTCTCGTAAAAATTCCGGAGAAAAGATTATCCTATCTGTATTGAATTCTCTTCTTTTTCTTTCGGTATAGCCAATTGGTATTGTTGACTTGATTACGATTAAAGCTTTTTCATTTACCTTCAAAACATCTTCTATTACCTCATCAACTGAAGAAGTATCAAAATAGTTTGTTTCAGGATTATAATCAGTAGGTGTTGCTATAAAAATCATTTCTGCATTTTTGTATGCTAATTCTTTATCAGTTGTTGCTGTAAGATTTAAATTTTTATGTTTTAAATACTCGATTATTTCTTTATCCTTAATAGGAGAAATCTTATTGTTTATTTTTTTAACTTTATCTTCTGAAATATCTAAGCCAATTACTTCTTGATTTTGAGATATTAATACAGCTATTGATAATCCTACATATCCTAATCCTACTACCGAGATTTTCATAGATAAATCCCTCCTAAGTTTTAAGACATAAAATATTTTAAATAAGATCTAATACATTTTTCAACCCTTTTTGCCAAGACAATTCTTTCATAGCAAACTGCCTCATTTCTAATGGATAATCAAAATTCTCACAGTACTTATAAAAATCTATTATTTCAAAAATATCAATATTCTCATCATTTGATTCAATTCTTTTCATAAACTTAAAATCCTCTGAAAATGCTATTTCATTAACTGACGTAAAAAATGGAATACCTCTTGCACAGTATTCAGATGCTTTTAAAGTACTAATATTATTAGAATTTGTTCTATGTCGCCCGAGAGCCCCAACTGCTATATGAGCCATGTCAAAAAACGCATCAAGCTTTTCTCCTTTTAATACTCCCAAAAATTCTACATTATCAATTAAACCTAATTTCTTTACCATTTTTTCTAATTTTTTTCTTTCATGGCCCTCACCTATAATGAAAAATTTAACATTATAAGTTTCGTTTTTCTTTTTAAAGTCATAAATTCCTTTTATAACCCTATCATATCCTTGCCAAAAAGTTAAAGAACTTACACCTATTAAATAAAAATCCCTTTCTAATTTTTGCTTCTTTTTTAACCGAAATTTTTCTGGATGAATACCATTAAATATCCTAATTATTGGCTTACCAAAAATATTATCAACATTATACGAAGTTGAAACAATATAATCCGATAGAAAAATTTCACTTTTAAAAAAAAGGCTATTTAAATACCACCTTATCTTATTTTTCAAGGAAATTATTTCCTTATCAAAGGGAAAAACAGGAATTTCAAGAAAAATCTTTACTTTATTTTTATTTAAAATCTTTTGAATGATTAGAGAAATTGGGTCACCTAAAGAAAATCTTATATATGCAAATTCAAACTTGTTTTTCTTTAATAAATCTTCTATAACTTTAATAATATTAACATTATTAATTTTTCTCTTATAAACCAATTTATTTTCACAATACTCTGAAAAAATTATTTTTCCACCAAAGTTATAAACTAAAATTACATTCCCTTTTAAAGATAATGTTTTCGAAATTTCCAAAACCTTATGATAAACACCAATATGTTTTTTTAAATCTGTTCTAATAAATACTAGTCCCTTTTTTTTCATAGTTACCATCCTCACCTGAAAGTTTTAAAAATTCTAAAAACTCTTAATACAATTACGCTTTCTAGAGAAAATATCTATAATAAAAACCACAAAAATATAATATATATACTTTGACTTTGTAAATTGCCAAGAAAAAAACATCATAAGATTACAATATAACAAATAAGTTAATAAGAAGGAATTCAAAAGTCCACTTTCTTTCTTTAAGTAGAAATTTTTAATTAATAAAAGTAAATATGGAAAATATATAAATGGATAAAAAATATTGAAAATTGAGTACAACATGCTAAAACCAGTATAGGTATTATAACTATCATTTAATGAATAACCATAGATCCCCCAAATTTCAAACTTAAAATTCAGATTAAATTCCCTTGGTATAAACAACCTCAACGGATTAACAAATTGAAATGGGCGAGTTTCAATATTATAAAAATAATTATAAACACTAGAAAAAAAGTAGTTATAAATACCAGCAACACCATTTCCTCTCACAAAGATAAAAAATAACACTATAGCAATAAACAAAAATATTAAAACAATTATATATCGAGTAATAAAATCTTTTATCGTTTTTAAATCATCATTAACTACATAAGAAAATATTATAGGATACAAAAAAGTATCAAAAATAGTAAATTTTATTCCATGAAAAAAAGAAATAAAAATCAACAAAATATTTATAATTTTCGAATATTTTATTCTTTTCTGAAATAAGTATCTATAATAAACACTTAAAATAATAGCAACAACATTTAAAAAATAAAGATAATTAATTAAGGTGCTTCTTCCAAATTGTTGCTCATATAGCCTCGAAGATACAACAAGAAAGTTTATATTAACTCCACTTATAGCTATAGAAAACGCTAAAATCGAAAGAATTGCTAAAAAATAATACATAAGTTTTAATTTAAACTTACTATATTTCAAGCTCCTAGCAGGTAAAAAAGAAAAAACAAACTTTACTTTTTCTTGAAAATAATAACCCCAAAGTATTCCAAAGATAAACAGCAGAAAAAAAATCAAAAAACTCCATGACATTTTTGGTTTATCGTAAATAAAAATCCATTTTCTATTTATTTCACTATTATAAAAAACATAAGAAAAAGTAAACTGAGACAAAATTAATATTACTGATATGGAAAAAATCTTTTTTGAATACTTATCTAATGAATATACGAAATATGATATAATTAAAAGAATTATTAAATAGGACATTTAAAAATCCTCCTAAGAAATAAAAATTACTCATTGTTTCTAATTTAAAATAATACTAACTAAGATCTCTATCTAACATAAATTCATTATAAATCGATACATATTTAACTAAGAACTCTTTATAATAATTTTCTTTATTACTTTCTAAATTAATATTTTTATCTAATAGATCTAAAACGATTTTTGACAAACAATAATCATCATTACTAACAAAATCTTCTTCTATCATTTCGCTTACACAACCTACATCAGTACTAACGATTGGAATACCATTTCCCCGGGCTTCAAGGATCACAAGTGGAGCTCCTTCGCTGTCAGAAGTTAACAAAAAAAGATCAAAGTCAGTCATTAAATCAGGGGCGTCATTCCTAAAAGGCAAAAAATACACTCGTTCTCTAAGTATTGGGTACTTACTTAGATAATTTTGAACAATTTTTCCATAAAAATCATTGACAATGCTTTCACCAATCCAAACAAATACAACATCACTCCTAACGTTTATAATTTTTTTAGCTATCTCCAAAAATCTTATAGGATTTTTTGGAGGATCAAGTCTTGCTACATTGCCTATAATTTTGACATTGTCCGGTAGACTTAGTTCTTTCCTTAGTTTTCCTTTTTGAACATTTTCAATTGGCAATATCGCATTTGGTATTATAACATACTGGTGTGGTTTCCCAATTTTATATTTCTCTGCTTTTTGTTTTTCTCTATTGCAAAGAAATACGAGATAATCTGAATACTTTGCAGCAATGCGCTCTGCTAAGATTAAAAATTTTTTCTTAAACCCTTTATATTGTTCTATTCCCCAAAAACCATGATATGTGTAAATAACTTTTTTTACACCACATCTTTTAGCTGCTATTCTTCCTAACACACCAGCTTTCGAAGAATGAATATGGACTATATCATAATTACCATTTTTGATCAGCTTTTTAAGTTCAAAATAAGCTTTCAAATCTTTTATAGGGTTAATCTCTCGGACAAGGTTCTCTAACACATAATATCTTATGCCTATTTTTTCCAATTCTTTAAACAACATTCCATTTTCTTTTCCAGCGGCAACTTCTACTTCAAATTGATCGGAGTAATTAGATTTTAATCCACTAACAATATTGTACAAGACTTTTTGAACTCCAGTCCAATCTGAACGAGTAACTATGTGTAAGATTTTTTTTCTCATCTTGTCCTCCTCCTCAAAGAAATATTTCCGTTTAGCCTCCTGAAATACCATATTTTCTTTTGAAAGATTCCTACTTCACTTTCTCTCTTCCAAAAAAGTTTATCTCTATCTTAATAATTTTGTTTTTTCTGTAATGCACCCCGAAAAATTGGTAAAAATCAAAAAACTTTTGTGTAGTTTAAGTATTCTACGTATACCTCTCGTGGGCTTCTGTATTTCAATGCACTGTGTGGATATCTACTATTGTAAAATTTCTCGTATTTCTTTGTTTTTACTACTAACTCTGAATAACTCATTTCTTCAACCGGCCATACTACTTCTTCTTTATACGTCCTAAAATACCTTTCTATATTTGCATTCCCACGTTCATTGTTGTAACTTGTAAATATTTGCTGTATTCCTAATACCTTACATTCTTCCATAAATCTCCTGCTTGTAGGCTGACTACCATTATCACTTGAGACTTATTTGTGAGCCAAGTACTTCCCTTGTATACCAGTCTATTACTGCTATGTAATTTACCATCTATAGCACAAATACGTCTATATCCCCAATGTGCATGTTCCTGCTTTAACTTTTGTATGATCAAACACTTTCATCATTTTTCTTTCTCATGTATTTTCTTGGTTTGTAATAATACGTACTTTTACTTATTTTCAAATACCTTACAGCTTCAGATATACTGAATCCTTTTTCAATTAATAAACTTACTGTTTTCCTCCAGGATGAATGACTGTTTTTTTAGGCTGAATAACAATAGCTTGTTTACCAATAATTTGTTCAAGCTCTTGTATCTTTCTTTAATATTGTGTTACTTGAGAAGAAATGGAAGAATTTTCAAGTGCAGAATTTGCACCAATACTTATCTCTCCACTTGTAATACTGCCCTTGAGAAATACCGTGCTCTCTACAAATTTCAGCTATAGCTTTTTGCCCTCTTAATTCTTCAAGAACAACTACAATTTTCTTCAGCAGAAAACTTTTTCTTCATACCTTTTACTCCCCCTCCTACATAATTATACTCTCTCTTTTTTCTCTGTCCAATCCTTCAGGGGAGCAGTATATTTCTCTTTAATGAATTAATTTTTTAGCTTTATTTCTTCATCAATTAATTTTCCAACTACTTCCCTACCATTTTCCTCTCAAACTAAACCTCTTATGTCCACCAGGATCTTTTACCGTCCTTACATTCCTTCGTCCTATTTGAGGTATAGTAAGTTTTCTTGTTCTCGTATCCTGGATTTTCTCCTTATGGAGGAAAACTCCCTTCTCACCTATGCATAAACTTTCTCTGGTTCGTACTTTATCTTACTTTTTGCTAGTTTAAATACTATCCTTATCATTTTCAGCCCCATTGCTATTAACGCTTGCACTACTTTTAATGGATTCTTTTCTCTTCTCCTCAGTTTTTCATACTTTTCTCTCATTTCATGATTATGTTTTAATGTTGTTTTTGCCTTCAGTGTTAAATACGATGGACATATTCCTATTCTTAGTATAATAGACGTCTTTGACAAATCAATTGTTGGTGTATGGTAATTACATCAAAGCTAAAGATTTTATCACTACACCAAAAAAGCTATCAAGTACAGAAAAGTAAATCCAGAAAACTTAATTATTAGAACAGACAATGGGCCACAATTTAAAGCTAAAATAACATCAGCATTTATGAACGAGTTGAATATTACGCATGAATTTGGATACAAAAATAATCCTCACTCTCAAGCATATATCAAATCATTTCATTCATCAGTGTAATATGAATTTGTTGACTCTATTGAATTTGATTATATAGAAGATGTATATAACTACTATGTTTCATACATCTATTCTTACAACAACCTAAGACCCCATGTTTCATTAAAATATTTAACCCCAAAATTTATATGTAATCACTTTTCATCAGCGAATGAAGAGAGAATAAAAGATTTAGAAATAAGTTTAGAAAAACTTACAGTAAGTGTGAAAAAATGAGTTTTACTTATTTTTTCCAATTCCCTGGGGTAGACCGATTTCTTAGATACATTCTTTCAGACTTATCAAAGACAAGATTAGATTTTTTGTTGAACAATTTTTGTGATAAAATAATATTGAAGAAAATATTTTTTCAGGAACTACACTCCCTTAAATATAGTTATTTTTAGCACAAAAATAATTTATCAGGTTCAGTTTTTTTATGATATAGTTTAACCTATTTTTACTTTGACCATGGTCTTAAATCAATAGAAGCTAAGAACAAAATAATAAAAATAAAAAATATTCAAAATCCTTTTAACCTAACTAAATTCATGATTTACAAAAATAAATTTTATCTTGCCCCTCTTTTCCAAAAAATAGCTTCAAGTGTTTGCAAAATAATCTGTAAATCAAGAAAAATATTTCTATTTTTTATATAATATAAATCATACTCCGTTTTTTTCTTGTACTCCTCTAAAGTTGAAGAATGCTTATAATTAAGCTGAGCCCATCCTGTAAGTCCTGGTTTAAGTAAAAGTCTGTATGTATAATATGGAATATTTCCTTTCATCATTTCATGATATTCAATCATTTCCGGTCTTGGGCCAACAAGGCTCATTTTGCCTTTTAATACTAACAAGAATTGAAGTGACTCATCTATTCTTGTTTTTCTAATTATTTTTCCTATTTTCAAAGCTCTTTTCTCTATATCCTTATTTGGTGAATTTTTATCAATTCTTGTATTTTTTAAGGATCTCAACTTTATAAATTCAAATAATCTTTCATTTTTACCGACTCTTTCTTGCTTAAACACAACAGGTCTACCATCTTCAATAAGTATAGCTATAGCAGCTATTAACATAAAAGGAGAAAAGACTATTAACCCTATAATAGAACCAAAAATATCTAACAATCTCTTTGCAGGTGATTCACTTACATTCCTAAAAGATATTTTATAATACTCTTCAAATTTTTCAACCACTTTAATAGGTATTCTCTTTAATACTTTTTCAACTAAATTCGGCAAATACTCCACTTTATAGGTATTACTCAAAATTTCTAGATCATCCTTTACATACTCTTCAAGTTCTAAATCACACACAAGAACCCTATCAGCTGTTTTTACCTTTTCCTTAAGCACAGCAGGAGATGGGTTAATAAAATCAACAAATTTTATCTTACCTTTTGATTTTTCTTCAATTTCTTTTAAAATATCATAAAATTCTTCTTTTCTACCAATAACAAGATATTTTTTCACTGGTGTTTTTACAAGTGCAAACTTGTAAAGCACAAAGTGAATAATTGGAAGTAAGGTTATAGACATAAGAAACGAAGAAATAAAGAAGAATTTTGAGATATGAAAATTAAAAGGAAGGTTAAATATCAAAATAATAGCAATACCAAAAAAGTATGCAACTATTATTCTTAAAAAATGGTCGTTTTTTACTTCTATATTTTCATATACCCTAAATGCAAATAAAGAAATTACTAGAAAAAAAGAAGAAAATATTGAAAATAACACTGAGTTTGTAGTTAAAAATGAAACTATAAAAAAACTAACAAAATCTATAGTAAACAAAGCTCGAGAAATACTCACAATATTCCCCTCTTTCTTTTTTTATTTAAGTATTTACCTTACCACGAGTCATCAACTTACCATTTAGAGTATAACACTATCCAAATTAAGATTCAACATTTTTTAGTCTAAATCAACCTTGACTGCAAGTAATATTATAGCACAAACAAAATTATTTAAATAATATATTTTCAAAAAATTAACATTATCGTTCAAGACATCATGTTTCTATTTTTTCCATTCTAAAAAAGTAAGAATGAAACCGAAATCCAATATAAATCTCTGATTTTACTATTTTTTCAAAAACTATCTTCAAACAAGAGATTTTTGTTTATTATTTTTATAAATTACAACAAAATCTTTTTATCTTTATAACCCAATTTCAACTCATTTAATCCTTTCTTATTTTATCTTTTATAATACTTACTTTTCTTCAACTTTTTTATCAAATACTCTTCCACACTTTTTCTAGACATTTCATCAACATAGTTGTTAAATCTATCATTTTTATGAGCCTTTACCTTTACAAAGCTTACTTGCAAGTTTTGACAAAACTGTCTCAGCTTTCTTGCATACGAATTAATATACGGATTTTTTGTATTTCTATACGAAGATGCAAGCATTGGAATTTCGTTATAATCATGTATTATAGTAACCTCTTTTACTCCAAGGTTATTACAATACTCCAATGCTTTAATAACCCCCAATAACTCTGCAATAATGGAATTTCCCCTCTTTATTTCCATTGCATCTTTATACGTAAACTTTATTTCTTCATCTTCAACTACGCAAAATGAAAAACCTGCTATTCTTAAATCATCGTAATAGGATCCATCTACGTATATTCGCATGCATTTGTCCCTCCTCATCAACTTGTTCCTTTTATTAAACGAATCTGTATTTCAAAATCTGACATTTTAAAATTAATACCCTAAATCATCTAAATATTGTCCAAGTTCATTTTCATCTTCGAAATCTGTTCCAAGTTCTGAGTTCCAAAATTCTAACATATCTGGATAATCTTCCACTGGTTCATTATCCTCTTCATAATATTCATAGCTATCGTATTCATAGTAATCTTCATCATCTTCTCCAATTTCCCTTTCCCAATAAAAATACCAACCACAATCAAAGCATACCTTAGCATAATCTGGCATATATTTTCCGCACCTTGGACACCTTTTATTATAAAAAACCCATCCACATTCTGGACAATAGTCCTCATTATTTTTAACTTCGATTCCACACCTAGGACATTCTTTCCAGCCTTGGTACACAATAATCCCTCCATTCCTACAAATCGAAAAGATTATATCATATAATGTTCAATTTAAAATTTAGGAAACTATTTTTTATTGTAAATTTAAACTAAATTTACAATATAACTCTTTAAATTACGTATTTCTAAGAAAAATCTCAATAACGCTCAAACATAAATACTATATTTTCGATATTCTTTTATCTTTAAGAAGCATTAACAAAAGATCAATCACAAAAATTTTATAACTTTCCACATAAATTCTTGACAGTCAATATATACATGTTACAATTTATATACATATGTATACATTTAGTAAATTACCTCCTTTTCACGTAGATATATATAAGTGAAGGCGGCCGCCTGGAAATGAAAAACAAAAACTTTGAAGGGGGTTAAAACAATGAAAAAACTATCTATAAAATGGAATGTTGGAACTGATGAAAATGGCGAGCCTATACTAAAAACACAGTCATTAAATGTTCAAGACAGTGTCGATGCTCAAAAAGCTCTTTCAATCGCTCAAACAATAGAAAAGTACACAAATTATTCACTTTATTCAGCACAATTAGTTACATATACACCAGTAATGTAAGTAAAATAAAAAAATTTAAGGGGGTAGGGATATATGAAAAGACTTACACTTGTTTTTAGAAATCAAGAAGAAGGTAAAGCGTTCAGAGTAAATGTTCAAAATCCTGTTGAAAATATAGATACAGCTGCGCTTCAAACAGACGCACAAGTTTTAATAGACAACGGTCTTGTCCCAGAAGGTTATGTTTTTGACGAGGCAAGAGTTCTTGAATCAAACACAAATGTTTTAATAGACATATTAAAGTAAGGTGAGCTGTATGATATGGTCAATTGTAAAACTCTTTATGAGTCTAGTCGAGCGACCCGGTGACGGTGAAAAAAAGAAAAAAGAAGTAATAGAACTTGTAGATAGTATATTTGATTATCTACACGTAGATATAGACAGAGAAGATTTAGAACTAGTGCTTTCACCTGCAATAGATTATCTTGCAAACATTTTGTTTAAGTAAAGTTTTGAGGGGAAGGCACACGCCTTCTCCTCTTTATTTTTGTCTGTTATGTATACATTTGTTAATTTTTATGTGTATAAGGGGGAATGTATCTTGGATATATACAAAACATACAAAGATGATGTCAAAAATATAGCTGGAAGGTATTACAAGGCATATAAATACAAAATTTTATCTTTTGAAGATTTAGAGCAAACCATATGGTATATATTAATGTGCGCGCTTTCAAAATTTGATGGTCGCGGAGATCAAAGAAATTTTGTATTGCACTTTATAAAACAAAAGCTCATATCAATCCTGAAAAATAATCGAAGACCACCGTATTGTACAGATAGTCCATTTACATGTCTATGCTTTGACTACTTTTCTGCAGATGATGAAAATTCAAAATACTATAAAGAAATCCACGGAGAGTATGAATGAATAATGGTATAATTAAAAGTGTTAAAAAAGCAAAGGGAGGAAAAAGCATGAAAAACTACGCCCTTATAATGGCAGGAGGAAAAGGAGAAAGATTTTGGCCGTATTCAACCGATGAAAAACCTAAGCAATTTTTAAATCTTTTCAATGAAAAAACCATGATCCAGTTAACAGTTGAAAGGCTCAAAAGTATCATACCAATTGAAAATACCTTTGTTGTCACAGGACAAATCTATGTTGATTTGGTAAAAGAGCAGCTTCCAACTCTTCCTGAGGAAAATATTATAATCGAGCCTGCTGGAAGAAATACAGCACCATGTATTGCACTGTCTGCATTTTATATAAAAGAAAAACTTGGCGATGTAAATCTTGCAGTTCTTCCCGCAGATCACCTTGTAGAAGATGTAAAAAACTTTCAAAAAGCACTAACCAATGCTTTTGAATTTATAAACAAAAATAAAAACGCTATAGTAACACTTGGTATAAAACCAGATAGACCAGAAACAGGTTATGGCTATATTAAATATCAAAGCAAAGACAATTTAAACATAAACGAATCTGTATTAAAAGTTGAACGATTTGTTGAAAAGCCAAGCCTTGAGGTTGCAAAAAAATACTTAAGTGAGGGAAATTACCTTTGGAACGCAGGAATATTTGTCTGGAATACAGGGACTATCCTTGAAAACACAAAAAAGTTTCTTCCAAATACGTATAACATCTTAGAAGAAATTTTTAAATATTCCGGAAAAGAATATTTGAAAATACTTGGGGAGTTATACCCAAAGGTAGACAAAATTTCCGTTGACTATGGAATAATGGAACATGCAAAAGATATATATGTCATTCCATCTGAATTTGGATGGGACGATGTAGGAAGCTGGACTTCCGTTGAAAGACACAGCAAAAAGGATGAAAACGGAAATGTTATAAACGAAAACACATACTATTTTGATTCAAAAGCAAATATTGTAAAAAGCAAAAAGATAACAATTTTAAACGATGTTGAAAACCTAGTCGTTATAGAAACAGACGATTACCTTATAATCTCAAGTAAAGAAAGTATTCAAAAAATAAGAGAAATAAAAAACAAAATAAGTAAAAAGTAGATTCCGGCGGCTTTGAAGTTCAAAGCCGCATTTTTTTAGTGGTATAATCTAAATGATATGGAACATATAAGTTTTAAAGAGTTATTAAACCTAAAAGGCAAAAAAATTCTTCACACAACACATGTAAAATCTGACTGTGATGGAATTGCCTCTATCTACTGGGGACTATCCATTTTTGGAGGGAGCTACTTTATACCCCCATACGAGCTTAGAAGTGCTGCAGGATTAATTGAAATGCTCAATTTAAAAAACAGTACCGACAGTATAGATGATTTTGACATAATCTTTATATACGACACAGAAAAAAGACAAGACCTTCCTTTTAAGATTAATAAACCATATGTTATATTCGACCATCACCATAAAAGAGATGGAGAGTTTGTTGAAAATGCACTTTTCTGCTATATCGAGCCTTCCAGTGCAAACGTTATTAACCTTTACAATCTTTCAATAAAAGAAAATCTACCACTCAATGATGAGATTCTTTTTTCTTTTGCTGTTGCACTATATACAGATACAGCAATGTTTAGAACTGCAAGGGAAGGTGAGTTTTTCTACTTTTCAAAGTTTTTAAAAAATAGACGTTTTGAAGATATCTTAGATGTGGTATACTACAAAGATATAGACAAAAGTTCTTTTTTAAAAACAATTAAAAAGGCAAAGTTTTACAATATAAATGGATTAAATGTATGTGTGTTAAAATTTAAAGATAACGATCAATTCTATGGTTTTGTAGATGGCCTTTTTAACATCTTAAACTTAGATGTCCTTATTGGAATTCTAAAAGAAGGTATAAAAATACATGTGAAAAAACGATATGTTCAAAAAATATACCACATGCTTTTTGTACCAATACAAAAAAAGCTAAACATAGAAAGAGTGCAAGGAATATGGATGAATTTTTTTGACTACAAAATTCTTTTAAAGGCGCTTGAAGATTACAAAGGAGGTTGAATTAGTTGCTAGTAGACTTTCACATGCACTCAACAGCATCAGATGGAACGTTTAATCCAAATGAGCTTGTAACACTAGTAAAAGAAAGAAAAATTGAATGTTTCTCACTAACTGACCATGATACTATAGATGGAGTAAAACAAATCAAAGAAAAAAACTTTATCCCAGGTGTTGAGATAAGTATTGAGCATCCTACAACTCTTCATATTCTAGGTTATGGTTTTGATATAAATAACGAAAAATTTAATAAAGTTCTTGATCAATTAAAACAATACAGATACGAAAGAAACGTAAAGATGGTTGAAAAGGCTAATGCACTTGGATTTGATATAACTCTTGAAGAGTTATTAGAAGAGGCAAACGGTACCCTAATTGGACGTCCACACTTTGCCTCGCTTTTATTGAAAAAAGGATACGTTAAAGATAGAAAAGAGGCATTTGAAAAATACCTCAAACGAGGAATGCCGCTGTATGAAGATAAAAAAAGGTTAGACCTTGAAAATGCAATTGAAATAATTACTCAGGCAGGTGGAATTGCTGTATTTGCACACCCATATCAAACAAGTGAAGATGAAGATGAAATTGAAAAGCTACTTAAAAAAATGGTTGATTTAGGACTAAAAGGTATAGAAGTATATTATTCAAAGCATACAAAAGGTATGATCGAAACATATGAAAAACTAGCTAAAAAGTACAACCTTGTAAAAACGGCAGGTTCAGATTTCCACGGTCAAAATACACCGGATATAGAACTTGGAATAGAAGTGAGAAGAGAAAATATAAAAGAATTTTTATCACTTTTTTAATTTTACCTGCCTAAAATATTGAATTTTTTAATGTTTTGTTATATAATTTTTAAAAAGAACCCTTTTAAAAGGGAGTGATTTATTTTTGAAAATCAAGGATATTTTAAGAGAATTAAATTCTTTAATTCTTAAGGTAAACTGCGATGAAGAGCTCGAATTTAATTATATCTCTTCAAACTCAAAAGATATTCAAGAAAACACCCTTTTTATTTGCAGAAAAGGGACTAGTTTTGATTCGCACAATATTGTAGATGACCTCTACAAAGAAGGTGCAAACGTTTTTGTTGTAGAAAGAGAAATAAGAAAATATCCTTACATACAAGTTGTTGATTCAAGAATTGCTGAATCAATAATTGCAAGTATGTTTTACAACAAACCATACGAAAAACTTATCACATTTGGTGTTACGGGAACCAATGGAAAAACAACTTCAGTGCATTTGTTCCATCACATCATGCACAACTTTGGAATAAAGGGAAGTATAAGTGGTACAGTGGTAAATGATATAATGGGTGATAAATTTTACCATCCAAACACAACGCCAAGTGCTATTGAAATAATGAGAAATATGCATAAAACCCTTGAAAATGGTGGAAAATACTATGGAATGGAAGTTTCATCCCATGCTCTTTCACAGTATAGAGTGGAAAGCATACGCTACGATATTGTAGGTATAACAAACATAACAAGGGATCATCTTGATTTTCATGAAACTTTTGAAAACTACAAAAAGGCCAAATTTCATATCTTAAACCTTTTAAAACCAAATGGAATTGCAGTGGTAAATCATGAGCTTTTGCAAGAAGTTAAAAACAAAAACAAAAATATAAAACTTGTTAGCTTTGGAGTAGACAGTTCATCAGATTACGTTATACATGAAATTACAACCAATTGGTCTGGTACATTCTTCAAGTTAGACACTCCATACGGTGAAAAGAAAGTCGCATCACAATTAATTGGAGAGTACAATGCATTTAATATTACATTGGTAGTAGCTGCTCTTGCTGAAATAGGCTACGATATAGATGAGGTAATTGCATCTGTTGCAACATTCCGTGGAGTTGACGGTAGATTTGAAATCATACCTGAGGCAAAGAAACTTGGAATAGAAATAGTTGTTGATTTTGCCCATACTCCCGATGCACTTGAAAAGGTAATACTCTCGCTTAGAAAACTTACAAAAGGAAGACTTATTACCGTCTTTGGAGCGGGGGGGCAATCTGATATAGGGAAAAGGCCAATGATGGGAGAAGTAGTATCAAAATACTCAGATATAACCATTATTACAACTGATGATCCAAGGGGTGAAGATCCTTTAAAGATAATTAAAGATGTTGAGGCTGGTCTTGTTCCAGGAAGTTTAAGCCTTTCCATTGAAGACAGAAAAGAAGCTATTGATACTGCTATCACACTTGCAAACAGAGGAGATGTAATATTAATTGCAGGAAGAGGGCATGAACCATATCAAGTATTTGATGAAAATCACAAAGTACCATTTAAAGATAGGGATGTTGCAATAGATATTATCTTTCAAAAAATAAATAAAGGGGAAAAGACATTCAAATGATTACATTTGAAAAGATAAACATAGAACTTCTTAAAAGATTTTTAGGAGATTCAATAAATTTAAATGTTTCCCAAAAGGGAAACAAATTTTTTTGTGATAGCAGCAAAACATGTAGCATAGTCAAAAAAGATGATGCTATAGTAATTGAGCTTGAAGAAGAAAAATATCTTATCTCAAAAAGCTCTGGAAACTACTACCTTTTAGATTATAAATCTGCCGATAATTTTCATAGGTATATTTTTAACATAGATGGTGAGAAAGCTTTATTTGTATTTAAAAAAGCACTAAATGAGGAAGAAATTCTACACCTTCTTTTGTCCATATTTTTCATAGAAAAAATACTCTAAGGAGCTGGTGACGTGTATATACTAAACTTTATAATTACAGCTATACTAATATACTACTACATAAAACTTATGAAAAAAATTAGAGTTGGCCAATATATAAGAGAAGAAGGTCCTGACCTTCATAACTACAAGAGTGGAACACCTACTGCAGCGGGTATTGTATTTATATCAACCGCAAGTATCTTTTTACTACTTGCTAAAGCACCTACTATTTTCGTACTCTCCCTTATTCTTTTTGGCTTTATTGGCTTTATAGACGACATATCAAGTATACTTAAAAAAAATGCTCTAGGCCTTAGAGCATATCAAAAATCTCTGCTTCAGGTAATTTTTTCCTTGCTTTTAATCTCCTTTACAAATGTAAGGCCAATATTTGGTATTGAAGTTTCAAAGACTACGTATTATATCTTTTGGACATTCGTTATAGTTGGCGCATCAAATGCGGTAAATCTAACAGATGGACTTGATGGTCTTGCAGGATGGGTTTGGATAACCTCGATGGTTCCGCTCATGGTCTTTATCAAAGACTACAGCGTGCTTATCATAATATCTTCCGTTCTTGCGTTTTTACTCTTTAACTCACGCCCTGCATCTATATTTATGGGTGATACAGGCTCACTTGCACTCGGTGCATTTCTTGCAACATATGCAATGTATTATAACATAGAAACACAACTTGTATTTTCCTCATCTATCTTTATAGTAGAAACACTTAGTGTTATAATCCAGGTATTTTCTTTTAAAGTATTCAAAAAGAGGGTATTTAAAATGTCGCCCATACATCACCACTTTGAACTTTTGGGGTGGAAAGAAGAAAAGATTGTTGGAGTCTTTTCGGCAATTAATCTCTTAATTTCTTTATCTATACTAAGATGGTGAAAATTTGAAACTACTTGCATATTTTCTTATAACACTCGTGATATACTACATTTCAAAAAAGTATAATATATTGCTTGACTATCCTACAGAGAGAAAAAACCACCACAAACCTACACCTCAAGTAGGTGGAGTTATATTATTTACAATTCTCCTTTTCTTTTTCGATTATCCCTTTTTAGTGCTTTTTTCTCTCCTGCTTTTTGGAATGCTAGATGACATGTTCAAGCTTTCATACAAACAAAAGTTTGTATTTGAAATAGTTATAGCTATATATATAGTGTATAGATACAAGTTAACACTATTTGGAATACATAATATATTCACAGATATTTTTGCAACACTTTGGATAGTTGCATTTTTTAACGGACTTAATATGATAGACGGGCTTAATGGCCTTTCAACCGGTGTGTCAATAATATACCTTTCAATGCTTTCTCAATTTGAACTTGCACTTTCTTACCTTCCAATATACATCTTCAACTTTTTTGGAAAACTTTTCATGGGAGAAAGCGGAATATTAATTACAGGGTTTATACTTCTTTCTTCGGCAGTATCATTAGAAAATGATATGGTATACCTAACTATCTTTTTTGGGTACCCATTCTATGAAGTGGTAGCAAGCTTTATTAGAAGAGTCATTTCAAAAGAAAATCCTTTTCTTGCAGACAGAAAGCACCTTCACCATATATTTCCCCAAAAAATGGGAAATCTCTTTTTACCATTTTCCTACCTACTTACCTTTCTATTTGCAAGTCTTCCTAAAAGTTATATGAGCATACTATACTATCTATCAATCTCCATTATTCTCTTTTTAATCCACTTCAGCCTCATTAAAAAACTAAATAATTAAGTGATATAATTATCTTGAAATAGTTAAAAATTGATGAGGTGAAAATGTGAAAGGTCTGCCCATTGGTCTTCAAGACTTTTCTGATATTGTCAATAACAATATGATTTATGTTGATAAAACTAAG